>DATMYQ010000250.1:0-4917 GCA_035560935.1 Patescibacteria group bacterium
ATTATATGTCTCTATCCACGTCATCTCCCGCCCCCATTTTATTTGCAGACTCGCCGGCAAACGACCCGGTCGCAGTCGGCGGTTTTGCCGGCTGGCTGGCGATCGAACTGGCGCCACTGATTTGCGGCAGTAAACCGGCTACAATATTGACTTTTACAAATAACCGTTGTCGACCGCTACTGGCACTGTGGCAGCTTTTCTCCACCGAGACGCAACCCCTGGGCCCAAGAATCCGGCACCGGATTCTTGTATCGACCGCAACCCGTGAAACCGTACTTTTCTATTTGCCG
Source organism: Patescibacteria group bacterium (assembly GCA_035560935.1). Lineage (GTDB taxonomy): Bacteria > Bacillota > Negativicutes > Sporomusales > Sporomusaceae > DATMYQ01. The sequence continues at coordinate 291 of DATMYQ010000250.1, forward strand.
CAAAGGTTGGAAGAGTGTCTGAAGGATACCGCGCATTATAGCCTGCTGGCAAAGTTGAAATATCCGTTGCAGGATGGCCTGGAATCCTGTCTCGATTTTCTCGCTCACCGTTTTGAGCATCGTTGCCCGCACGAAATCGGTTTGATTCTGGGCATTCCACTGAAAGATGTGCTCGGCTTCATGGGTCTTAGCCCGCTGCCCCTGACCTGCCGCCGCACCTGGTGTGTTTACGGCGATCCTTCAGAATCTCTCTCCCGTATGAAGCAGCATTCCCATGATCGCCGCCGGATATCTTTTCTGTTGAGGCAGGGTGCCCCGCCTCATTCCCTTATTCGCGGTCATCTTTCGCCGTTCAGCAGCGTGCCGGCGCCAGCTCTGGCTTACAGTTGATCCGTTCCCAACCGCAGTTTATTTTTCAAGGAGGATTTTATGAATCTCAAAGTTATTGTTGAGTTGCTGCCACTGATTCAGCAACTAATGCCCCTGGATTGCGCGGTTTACGTGGCAGACCGGGAAAAATTCCTACGCTATCTGCCAGGTAAAACGATTAATCAACAGATCACGCCGGGTATGAAAATACCCGAAACCACCGGTACATACCGTTGCCTTCAGGAAAATCGCCGTCTTTGCCAAAATGTCTCCGCCACCGCCTTCGGCTTTCCGTACAAAGCTGTCATGGTCCCATTACGGGAAGAGTCCGGCACTCAGATTGGCGTCCTGACCATGGCCATGAGCCTGGAAACTCAGGAAGCACTGATTGAGGCCTCACAACACATCGCCAGTTCATCCACGCATACCATGGCCGCTTCGGAAGAGTTGGCGGCAACGGCGGGTGAACTGGCCTCCGACATAGAAACCATCCACGCCGGACTGGAGGATATATCCAACGACGTAAAAAAAACCGACGCTATCTTGCGTTTTGTTCATGACATTGCGGCAAATACCAATTTACTCGGTCTTAATGCCGCAATTGAGGCGGCACGGGCCGGTGAACACGGCCGGGGCTTTTCGGTGGTGGCGGATGAAATACGCAAATTGTCCAGTTCCAGCAGCGACTCGGTAAAAAATATCAAGTCGGTGATTCGTACGATTCAAGACCGCCAGGAAGCCATCCTCTGCCGGGCCGTAAACGTTACATTGCTTGCCGAGAGGCAGGCAAGCGCTACACAGCAGATATCCGCTTCCATGCAACAGCTGGCCGCATCCGCTCACCAAGTACGGCAGTTTGCTGAGATTTTTTAGGGAACCGTTGATTAATATAAGTATGTCATCAGAATGAGAACGTTCCTGACAAGAAAGAAAAACAATATCCGCTCCGACGTACTCTACGAATTATAGATAAAAAAGAACGGAAAGAATTGCTTTATGGCATTCTTTCCGTTCTTTTTAGGCCGCTTATTCTATGGCATCAACAGCCCCAACCCCAGATTCGTGTGCAAATATAATAATCCGGGTTCCGTGGTGGCCTGAGAAATCACCAGTAAGTCTCCCAGCCTGGCGCCAACACTGCCATGAAACAATTCCGCAGTAAGCGGTTTCAAGTCAATAGACAGATGATTGCCCCTGACTTTACTTTGCACATCGGTTTTATTCAGGGGATTGCCGAAGATATCGACAATAAATCCCCAGCTGACCTGGTTCATCATCCAGGAAGTAATGGGCCGGCCAATAATTTCTTTGCGCACAATATCCAGTTCCAGTGACGCTCTGTCCTTATCGTAATGCAATTCACGGATGGCGCAGGTCAGTTGTACCGGATCCTCTCCCTCCACTTTAACCCGTATCCGCAGCCGGTTCTTTTCCAGTACGTTAATATGCGCTTCCTGAATCTTCGGATGGTCTTGGATCGCAGCGGTGAAGTAATCATTCATCGCTGTTTCCGGAATGACAAACACTCCGTCTTTCATCCGATCCAGCGACTGAGCCTGGCAAAGTTCCGCCGCCAGTGCGGCGTCGACCGGCGCTGCTACGCACGGTGTCAGCCAGCAAAAGACGACGAAACAGGTAATCAATATTTGACGAATCACAAGAGTCACTCTCCTTAGTTATCAATAAAACATTCTGCCTGCCTAACCAGTTGATGCAAGCAGCCATTCCGCATCCACCAACCTATGAACGCAGGAGCAGCAAACTACAATCATCATACTCTTTTCCCGAAAAGTCCGCAAGCAACCTTTCCCGCTGCCTTCGTTTAACCATTCTTTCGCGTATTCCAATGTTTTTCCAATATTCCTATTAATCTTTCCAGATTTTGTACGATATTATTAATAGTGGTTTATCAAAACTCCATAATTAACCAATCAAGGAGGATGGGTTATGAGTAATCTGCGGATAGGAACGGAATCCAATGGCGTGGATATCCAACTGCTGCGCGAACGGCTGCATTTAAACACGAAACTGTCCCCCCTGGCGCCACTGGCTTCAACGTCAGCCGCACCGGTCCAGGACACAGCAGCCCCAATAACGCCTGATATGCAAAAAGCTTTACAGAAGCTGGTCAAAACCGACACCGATACGGCCGCCAAAGATGCGGCATCGACAGAAACCGTCAATGCCAACCCTTTCGATATTAAGCTCACGACGGAAGGAATGTGGGAAAGCTGTCTGGCGGAAGTCTGGAAGAAAAAAGGCGTTACCAGTACGGATGCGGATAAAAGCCTTTCTCCGGCGGAACTGCGCAAAAACCGTCTAAGTTCTCCGGGCGCCATTGAAGACATCGCCGCCGCCTATCAATTGGTGCGCTCGCGGTATGCGGGAAAATATGAATCTGACAAATTAGACAGCAGTTATATGGCCACCGCCGCCGAAATCGCCGATAACACAACCAGCAACTTTGCCAAAGTGTTCAACGCAAAATTTTCCGTCTACAATTCCTATGACCCGGAAGGCGACGTCCCCAGACCGGTACTTATTGCCAGTCCTTATCAAAAAGAATTAACGAACACCGTCGCCTTTGATGACGCGGCTATGCATGACCGAATCATGCAATTTAGCACTACGGCATTGGAAACGGTAAAATCCTGTTCGGAAAAAGCAGCTGCCGACGCGGTCGGTGCCAAGGTCAGCGCGGCGTTGTCCGCACTGGGCGGCGACGCGGCCAATGTCAACCAGTTGGCGTACAACACGTTTAAAAATCTGGGATCCACGGTTCAATCACTGCCGGATTTAACGAAGTTCACCGAAAGCGATGCTGAAACCGCCGCATCCATGGTAAAACAATGGAGCGAGGCCATTTCCAGCTTGTCGGCTACTTGTCCGGAACTTTCGGAAAAAATAACCAGCGCGCTAAAAGCCGTACTGGAAACCTTTAAAAAAACCTGGTCATTTGTCAACTTTAACAAAGAAACCGTAAAAGGCCGGGAAACTACAGAGAAGAAACTGAAAGAGGCCGAAGAACAATACAAAAGGCTGCTTGCCTGGAGCATTGACTCTCCGCCATCCCACAAATCAGATCAAATCGAATTGGCGGGCAAAATCGTGGCGACAAAGAAACTGATTAAAGCCCTCAACCGCGAACTGAAACTGCATCAACAAAATTTGAAGAATATCAATAACCATCCTGATCTGATTACCAACAGTGATCAATATAACCGGTTAAACGGTATCGATGTATGTAATGCCTCGGGAAAACAATCCACAACAAACATACGTTAATTGATAAAAAATGAGTGAGCCCGGACTGCAGCCATGCGTTCCGGGCTCACTTTTTTATCTGTAATATTCTCGCGTTGCAACTATAAAACCTGAAGGTCGCGCAGAATCCGTTTTGTGATTTCCCTGGCTCTGCCTCCATTGGCGCCATCCGGCGCCTGGATATTAGTGGCGAAGTAATACCGTTTTCCCGGCTTCTCCACACAGCCGACAAACCATCCCAACGGCCATTTGCCATCCCGGAACCCGGAGCCGGTCTTGCCCATAAACCGCACTCCGGCCTCTTCCGACTGGGTAATATTCTTTTTCACTATTTCCACATACTGACGCGTAAACGGCAATTTGTCCTGGTCCAGCTTCGCCAGCAAATCTACCTGTTCCCGCGCGGAGATTTGCAGCGAAGACTGCAGCCAGAACGTCGTCAGCCCTCCGGAAATGTCCCGGTTGCCATATTCAATGCGATCAAGATAATCCTGCATTCGTTCCGGCCCAATCCGTGCCGCCAGTTCCTGGAAGTACCAAACCACCGAATCCCGGGTGGCTGACGCTAAAGTGTGGTCATGGTTCCAGGCCGGAAACGAATAATTCTTCCCACTCCACTTAAATAAAGTAAATACATCTTCCTGATCCAGCACACCGGTTTCCAGGCCAATCAGCGAATTATAAATTTTGAAGGTGGAACAGGGAGTCAGCCGCTTTTGACTCTGCGCCTCATTGTACACTATGTAGCGGTCATTCGCCTCATCATACATCACAAACGTTCCGCTGTCCACTTCTGCAAAGTAGCTCCCCAGATCTTCCCTGACCACGTTTTCCGCGGCCTGGACGCCCGACAGGAAAGCACCTCCGACAAAAATCATGCTCAACAGCATCAATAGGCATTTTTTCATTTTCATTCCTCTTTTCTTTTTTGATTTTATGAATTACCTGCCAAATAAACCATCACGACACTGCCTGGGCGGCAACTTCTTCATCT
>DATMYQ010000251.1:0-16596 GCA_035560935.1 Patescibacteria group bacterium
ATAAAAAGGGGGGTTAAGACTGATGGCAGCAAATTCGGTAGGTAACGGATTGATGACAAAAGAACAGGCTTATTCCTATGCCCGGTTTTCCTTGTTGACTTTTATGGAAAAAGGACAAGTTAGTGAAGAATTAATGAAAAATATATTACGGGAGATTTACTGGAATTTTAGCCAGATACCACAGCAACGTATTGAAGAGAATGCACAAATGCGTTATGACCAGTTCATCGGACCCCGATAAACGCGGTGGACCTGTATGAAATGTGCAGACCCACCATATGGTGTTGTTTGTTGCTATGTAGTCAGACTTTAGTAGAATTGTAAGAAAAAAGTTGGACTTTATTTGCGCTTTTTTTCACTTTCCAGAAGGATTTCACTGCTTGCATTCAGAATAGCTATTTGTGGAATATGAATTACATACCGAAATGAAGGAGTGGATGCAAATGGAGGAAAAATTGTTCAGTGACCTGGAGGGCTTGCGGATCGGCATGGAAATGGAAGTGGAGGGCCGGGACTATTATCAGCAGGCGAGTGAAAAAGTGGATAATCCCGAGCATAAAGCATTATTTCAATTGCTGAAGCAGGAAGAAATGGGCCATTATGAGGCGTTCAGCAAAATGTATGCCACGGTTCGTGAAAACAAACAGGTGGAGTCGGATGAATATCTGTTTGACGCCGACAGTTCCCGTTACCTGACGGTGCTGGTGGAAGACCATATTTTCCCGAAAAAACAACGGGCTCAAAAAGCAATCAGCGAAATGAAAACGACAGAGGATATTCTGCGTTCGGCGATTGAAGCCGAGAAGAATTCCATTCTGTTTTATGATGAACTGGCGGCTCAGTCCAAATTTGAAGATGCCCGTAAAATTTTTACGGCATTAAAAGCGGAAGAGCAGACCCATGTGGTGAAACTGACCCGATTGTTGGTGCAACTTAAAGGTTAAGCACGGATAGTGCCAGATAATAAGGCGGTAGGACCGGACGGTCTTACGCCTTATTTGCATTTATGCTATAATAATGAAGGTTAGTTTAACACAAGGATGGTGTGAGATGCAAAACGTGAAATATTCGGGCCGTTTGCTGTTGCTGACGGTGCTGCTGGTACTGCTGGCGGTCAACGGCGCCGGCGCGCAGGAGACCGGAAAATATACGGCGGAACAGTGGGTGGAGCAGGGAAAAGTCTGGCTGAATGATCCCACTCGCCAGGATATCTCTTTGTACGCGTTTAACCGGGCGATTGCGCTGGATCCCAATTATGCCGAAGCATACCTTTCGCGGGGCAAGGTGCAATGGCTGCGGGGCCAGAAAGAACAGGCCCTGGCGGACTATGATGAGACATTGCGGCTCGATGGGAAAAATGGGGAAGCTTATTATCGCCGCGCGATACTGAACGCGGAACGGGGGAAAATCGAGGCGGCATTAGAGGATGTAAATAAGGCTATCGCCCTTTATCCCACTTACCAGGACGTTTATTTACTGAGGGCGTATCTTAATCTGTACAAGCAAGACCGGTATCAGCAAGCAGTGGACGACTATACTCGCCTGGTGGCGATGCGGCCCGATGATGCCCAGATTTATGCGGACCGGGCTATGGCCTATAATAAGCTGCAGAACAATGAATTGGCGTTGGTGGACATTAATAAAGCCATTGCGCTGAAGCCGCAGGAAGTTCATTTGTATTACAGCCGCAGTCATATTTATGGCTGCCTGGGACGCTACAAGGAATCAGCGGCGGATTCCCGCTTCTGCCTGGAGAAATGGCAGAACAACGGCAGCGTCTGCTTCAATCTGGCGCAGGCTCTGGAATTAAGCGGCGACCAGGATGAGGCAATAAAATATTATGAGCTGTCACTGAAAAATACCGGGCTGATGGATGATCAGTGCCTGGCGAAAATTATTGCCAGAATTCGTGGTGACTGGGAATTTAGTCGGGAGTGGTTGTAAACTCCCGGAGTACGCAAAAATAACAAAAGGAAACGGGCTTTGGCCCGTTTCCTTTTGTTATTTTCAGCCGGGTTAATGAATCAGGCGGTTGAGTATGCCGCTCATATCCGTGACTTTGACGCCCGGAGGCAGGATGAATGTCTCCGGAGACAGTGGGCCGACAACAAAATTGCGATATTCCACAACCGTGAGAGTACCGTCGGTTTCCGTCACTTCCACTTTGGCCGGAAGTCCGTAGTCCTCCCGTATCCACATTTTGGAGAGCAGATTATTGTAACGGTCATCCTGGCGGATGAAAACCCGGCACCAGACGCCATCGTACGTTTCGCCCGGCAACTCTTTGATTTTTTCGGGGGCAATATCCTTAATGTAGGCTTCGGCGGATTTGATCGGTAGATTGTTTGGGTTATACGTCAATTTCATCGCCCGGTTTTCGTCGGGAAAGTAGGTGTACATGCTCTGATTTTGGCTGTCAAGAATAGAGGACATTTTACGATTGTTTGCTGTGAAATCAATGCGGATTTTCGGGCTGGCCATCCACATTTTACCGCTGGAGGAACCCCGTTTGCTGGCGATGGTAAAATCGTAGGCCACTCCGGAAAAGAGGCTGGCACCTCGCAAAAATAGTGCACTGAACGATTCTTCTGCGGCTGCCGCCCGGGTGGTGTCACCAGGGAGGCTCCAGATCAGGCCGCTGAGCAGAAATAGGAGCGTCAGTAGCAAAATGGACAGTTTTTTCACAACATCACCTTCCGTTTTTTATAGTTGTTTAGCCTTCCTCACTATAACAATCTCCGGATAATGAGTCAATAGGAGCTATTTCCTGATCTTTTTTGGAGAAGGCATAGAAATAATGACAGAATTTTTATGATTGTTTGAAAATATGGAAGGGATCTTTCGGAGACAGACAGAAAACATCAATAGGTTGATTGTGGACGGGAGGTGAAGATGACCGATCTGTAAAGGGTGTGGCCGGAGTATGACATAAATTCAGTAAAACAGAGAGGATGACGCATGGTGACAGACAATGTATCGTCAACGGGCCCCTGGTACAAGGAAATCAACCGAAAACAGTGGATTGCCCTGGGTGCAGGCATGTCTGGCTGGGGACTTGATGCCTTCGACGTGATGCTGTATGCGTTTGCGTTGACGACCATCCTTAAGGAATGGGCGTTAACCACCACGGCAGCCGGGATGTTGCAGTCGGTGACCCTGTTTTCCTCCGCTATCGGCGGTCTGATGTTCGGAGTCATCGCGGATAAGATCGGCAGAAAAAAATCGCTGATGCTGACGGTATTGATTTTTTCAATTTGCTCCGGTTTGAGCGGTCTGGCTCAGAATGTGGTCCAACTGGCGCTGGCGCGTGCGTTGCTGGGAATCGGTATGGGCGGAGAGTGGGGGACCGGTGCCTTGCTGATTTCCGAAAGCTGGCCGGCCAAACATCGGGGAAAGGCGATTGGCCTGATGCAGGGGGGCTGGGCTATTGGCTATATTCTGGCTGCTATTGTAGCCGGCATAATATTGCCGGTGTATGGCTGGCGGGTGCTGTTCGTGGTCGGTATTTTACCGGCGTTGTTCACCGTCTGGATCCGGAAATACGTGGAAGAGCCGGTGATTTGGGTGAAGAGCCGGGAAGTGGCGAGACAGACAAACCAGGAAAATAGTATGATTCAAATTTTCCGGCCGGATCTGATTCGCTATACGTTGATTATTTCCCTGGTCAGTTCGTTTGTCATGTTTGCCTATTGGGGTCTGTTTTCCTGGCTGCCCGGCTTTTTGAGCACGCCGGTGGACAAAGGCGGTGCCGGACTCAGTCTGGTGAGGTCCTCTGGTTTTATGGTGGGTACGATGATTGGCGCCTTTTTCGGTTATGTGTCTTTTGGCTTTATTGCCGATAAAATAGGCCGCCGGCCGACTTTTTCCGGATTTCTGATTATATCGGCGGTGGTAGTTTATATTTACGGACAGACTCGCGATCCTCAAATGCTGATGTGGATGGGACCGCTGGTCGGATTTTTCGGTTCGGGATATTTCAGCGGTTTTGGTGCGTTTATTTCGGAAATGTTTCCCACCCGGGCCCGGGGAGCCGGCGTCGGCTTTACCTACAATGTGGGCCGGACCATGAGCGCTATGGCGCCGACGGTGGTGGGCTATTTTGCCACCACATACGGTTTGGGAGGCTCGTTGATGATTACCGCCGGATTTTTCTTTTTGGGAGCGATTTCTATTTTCTTGCTACCGGAAACGATGAACAAGGAATTGGAATAACCGGACGTTTCCCTGTGTCCGCGCCGTTGATTGACGACTACGACACAGACAGTAATGAAACCGGCCGCGGCAATGTCGCGGCCGGTTTCATTACTGTCTGTGTCAGAAAGCATAAACTCAGCATCTTGAAAAAAGCCCGGGGCCTCTTTCTTAACTATTAAAGAACGAATCGTTTCCGGACGCCCGGAGCGCTTGGCAAAACAGGAGCAGCCGTCCGTAAAGGATTCATTCCATATTAATGGGTGTTCATGCGGTAGCATACTTCCTGATAAATTTCCCAGATGGTAGGGGGGACTTCTTCGCCGGGTAGGTCACTGGTGGGGTTGCAGGGGATTTGATAGCGCTCCTGCAGCATGGTTAAAAGCTCGGTAAGTTTCTTTTTATCCTGGTCAGCTCGTTCCAATAGTTCTCGGTACCAATGAATTCCGCACATTGTTTTCTCTCCTTGTGATAGGTCTAGGGCCAAGCTCCGTTTATAGTGTACTCTTTTGATACGATGATTTCAACCGAAAATGAAACAGAGGACCGGAAGACACGTTGCCGGATCAGAGAAAACGGGACAGGCATCATAAGTGACGGCGGGTTTGACGACCGGGGATGATTGGGTTATACTGATTTTCAGACTTAAGGAAAAGGAGCCACAGCGATATGGTAGCGCAATATATAGAAAAAATACCAAGGGTGGCGGCGGTTCACGATCTTTCCTGTGTTGGCCGTTGCTCTCTGAGTGTGATTATACCGGTTTTGTCAGTGATGGGCGTGCAGGTATGTCCGTTGCCTACCGCCGTGCTCAGCAGTCATCTGGGGGGATTCAACAACCTGGAATTTTGCGATTTTACCGAACAGATGCCGGCGTTCTTTCGGCACTGGCAACGGGAAGGCCTAAGTTTTGACTGTATTTATAGTGGATTTTTGGCGTCAGCGCAGCAAATGGATATCGTGCACACTTTTATTGAAGAATTTTCCGGCAATCGCCCGCTGGTTCTGGTGGATCCGGTGATGGGCGACGAGGGGAAACTCTACTCCACTTACACCCCGGCCATGCAGGAGCATATGCGGAGTCTGGTGAGCAAAGCAGATGTTATTACGCCCAATTATACGGAAGCCTGTTTTTTGCTGGGGGAGTCCTATCAGGAAAACCTGGAGTCGGCTTCGGCATTGAAGGAATGGTTGGTACGACTGGCGGCTTTTGGTCCGGACCGGATTGTTCTGACGGGTATTCCCGTGGCGGATAAGGTGGTCAATTTGGCGTATGACAGGCGAGAGAATAAATTTTGGGAAATAGCCAATCCGCAAATTGACGCCCGTTACCCGGGAACCGGCGATGTGTTTGCCAGTGTGCTGCTGGGGGCCTTGCTGCGGCAGGATGCGCTGCCGGCTGCGGTGAAGCAGGCGGCGAATTTTGTTTCCGGTGCCATTGCCGCAACTTTCCGGGCCGGTACCGATCGACGGGAAGGCGTCTTGCTGGAACGGGTACTGCCGCAATTATGCCGGTCGGCGGCAGGAAGCAGCGAGAGTATGAGCGAATATATTTAAGTAAAGAAAACAAGAAACCGGCCAGGGAGGATATGTTAATGAAAGTCAAACGACGCATGAATATCAGAGATATTGTTTATGTAGGCATGCTGGCGGCCATGTGTGCCATTGCCACATCAATCAAGATTCCATTCGGTGTGGGAGCCATGGTCCATCTGGGATCAGCTTTTTTGTACACGGTGGGAATTGTTTTCGGGGGGATGTACGCCGGCTTGGCCGGAGCCATCGGCTCGGCTTTCTTTGATATTATGATGGGATTTTCTCCCTACACAATCTGGTCTTTTTTTATCAAAGGCATTGCCGGTGTGATTGTGGGCACAGTGGCCAAAGGGTTTTGGCCGGAAGTGATGCCAGGGAATCGACCGGCAATATTGCGGGCTTTATTGGGATGTCTGTTGGCAGCGGCCTGGACTTTGGGTGGTTATACTCTGGCGTGGTGGCAGGTTACCGGTAGTTTGGCCGTAGCGTTTGGTAATATGCCCAGTTCGTTGCTGACATCCGGAGCCGGTTTGGCGGTGGCAGTTGTTCTGGCACCGAAATTGCGGAAAATGATGGATCAGTGAATGAAAAACTTTATTACTGATAAAGAAAGGGTTTCCCAATATAAGCGAGAACTAATACAATAAATGGTAAATTTTTCAACGCGAATCTTGCAAAGAAAATTTACCGCCAGGTGAACCGGATGATCGCTGTGCGGAAGATATGAAAACCTGCCTTTTGTGGCGGGTTTTCTGCGTGTCTGGCACATTCGACAATATTCGCTAAAAAAAGTATCGTGACAGTGAAAGGCGGAGAAGAACATGTCGCGACGATATGGTGTGATTTGCCTGATCGGCATGATTCTCGCGGGAATATTGCTGTCCGGGTGTAGCAACTCTACGGACAAAGCGGCTGCGGCGGGAAAATATCCGGCAAGACCGATTACGGTTATCGTACCAGCGGATGTTGGGGGGCGTACGGATCGATTGGCGCAGATCATAGGAAAATTGGCGCGAAAATATCTGGCGCGCGATGTAATCATATTGCGTGTTCCCGGTGATGCGGCCGCTGCGTGGGATGAGGTAGCCGGAGCCAAGCCGGATGGGAACACTATTGGTATTACTTCACAGGTGATGCTGTTGCAGTCGTTGCACGGCAGAGGAAAGTACAACTACTTCACTTCGTTGGAGCCATTGGCCGGTGTGGGGGCTGTTCCCGTGGCGGCGGTTGTGAGAAGCGACACGGACTTAGGGGATCGGCGAAGCTGGATTGCCGGGCAGCGATTGCAGGAAAAAATCTTGCGTTTTGGCTATTCCCGGGAAAATGCCATGTTTCATATAGTCAGCGAAGTGTTCCGGCGCAAAAGTGGTTTGAGTGCGGAACATCGCGGCTTGTCCAATGGGGCAGAAACGATTGCCGCGTTGCTGGCGGGGAAACTGGACGTGGGTTTTGTTGATGTCATGGAAGCGAAAGAAGAGTTGAGTCTGGGACATCTGCAGGTGTTGGCGGTGACCGGTAAGCAGCGGTTGATTACCGGGGAGTTAGGGCAAATACCGACTTTTCATGAACTGGGAATGGACATTCCTTTTGACAGTTGGTTAGGTATTGCCGTTCCTCAGGGAATGCCGCCGATGGTAAAACAACGCCTGTCGGAAGCTATTCGCGCCATGGCGAAGGACGACGAGTTTCGGTATGAGATGGAGCGTATGGGGCTTTTGGCCGATTATATGGAGTCGGGAGAAGCCCGGTCCAAGTGGATCTTGGCGGGGGAAAAACTGACGGGACTGGTCCGGGAAGAAAATTTTGAAATGCAGTAGCAGTGGTAATGTATGAAAGAATCCTGACATCGGTTTTAACCTGAGAAAATTTATGTTATACTATAGGCGATACTATTGGTAAAGCAAAAACAGACACCCGTTGCCGCTTGTGCCGCGGCGGGTGTCTGCGTATTTTTACCTGTTTGGAAGCGGAAATGTAGCGTAATGCAGTGGAAAGGAAGTAGCGTCGTGAAGATAGAAACATTGGAAAAATATGCCCGTTTGGTGATAAAAACCGGAGTGAATTTACAGCAGGATCAATTGCTGGTGATATCCGCGCCGTTGGAGTGCGCCGCATTTTCCCGGGCACTGGCGGAACGGGCCTATCAGGAAGGTGCGCGCGATGTCGTGGTGGTCTGGAATGATGAGCAATTGGCCCGTATCCGTTTTTTAAGGGCGCCGGAGGCGGTGTTTGCCGAATATCCCGACTGGCAGCGGGATATGTATAACTTTTATGTTCGTCAGGGCGCTGTTTTTGTGAGTATTGCCGCTTCTGACCCGGAAGTGATGAAAGGTGTCGAACCGGGGCGTCTCAGCACGGCCCAGAAAACCCGGGGCCAGGCGCTGAAAGAATACCGGGAACGGCTCATGCGCAACGAAAACGGCTGGTGCGTGGTGTCGGTGCCGACGCCGTCCTGGGCGATGAAAGTCTTCACGGATGTGCCGGAGGCAGAGGCCATGGACCGTTTGGAAAAGGCAATTGCCGCTGCTGTTCGCCTGGATGCTGAGGATCCGGTGACGGCCTGGGAAGAACATAAACAAAATTTGCGCCGGAATATGAACTGGCTGAACGAGCAGCATTTCCGGCAGTTGCAGTATAAAAATTCACTGGGAACGGATGTGACCGTGGACTTACCCGAAAAACACTGGTGGAGCGGCGGAGCGGAACATATCCGCGATGGTGTGGAATTTGTGGCCAATATGCCGACGGAAGAGATCTTTAGCATGCCCCAGCGCGAGGGTGTTAACGGGAAGGTCGTTTCGGCCCTGCCGTTGCCGTACAATGGCAATTTGATTGAAAATTTTTCGCTGACCTTCCGCGCGGGGAAAGTGGTGGATTTTACGGCAGAAAAAGGCTATGATATTTTAAAAGGTCTGCTGGACACCGATGAGGGATCACGGTATTTGGGCGAGGTGGCGCTGGTTCCCTGGGATTCTCCTATTAACCGGCAAAATATTTTGTTTTATAATACGTTATTCGATGAAAATGCTTCCTGCCATTTTGCCTTGGGCAAGGCGTATCCCTCCTGTTTGCGCGGCGGTTCGGACATGGGTCCGGAGGAACTGGCGGCGGCGGGGGCTAATGACTCGCTGACGCACGTGGATTTTATGATCGGCACAGCGGATCTGGAGATCACCGGGATTACGGATGATGGGCGGGCAGTCCCCGTTTTCCGGCAGGGAAATTTTACACAGGAACGTTAATCGGAAGAAGGTTTGCCAATGCAACGAAAATATGTGTCGGTAACAGCGGCGATATCCACGCCGCTGTTGCCGGAAAAAGCGGCCCGCCTGGCGGATGAATGCGGTGTCCAACTGGTGCTGGTGGAAACCCGTCTGGTAGAGCGCCGGTGCTGGTTTCATGATTTTGAGGTGGAAGGACACGCCGGTAAAGTGGATGCGTTTCTTGCTAAAGTTAAAGACCTGGAAGTTCGTTATGATTGACGGGGAATAATGAATTTCGTGAAAATACAAAAAAATACCGCGAAGCCTGGAAAAATCTATTGTCGGCAGGCTTTTCCCGTGCTATAATATAAACAAGCACCATCCTTATAGCGACTTAGTTCAATCCAGATTGCAAAACGTGTTTGGTGGTTTCTGCAAGAGGTTCGTAACAGTCGAGTCCAAGGGTAGTGTTTTTTCGTTCCAGGAAGTATCCTCCCCAGTAGTGAGTGGTTAATAGTTAGTCCGTATCAAGGTCACTGTTTGTATCCTTTCTCGTATACCAGTTCAGTGTTCCTGTGGAAATGAGGTTTTTACCCCAGTGTTATTTCTCGCGATGCTATAAGGATGGTCGCTTTTATATAAGGGGGAGGGGAAAACCTTCCCCTTTATACCGTGAAAAAGGCTCAATAAGGCTTGGTAACGCCGGTAACGCAACAATAAATGCGTTACCGGTTGTTTTTTGTTGCATGTCCGGGAAATGGATGAAAAGAAGCAGTGGTTCGAAAGTCCGAACCACTGCGGCAGGAAGGGTGTTCGTGCGAGTGCGGGTGATGGGCGGTGCAAGAGTGAACATGTGGCGGATCGTCGGTTTCTAAACTTTCTTCCAACGTAGCAGATAACGTGAGAGCAAATGATAAAAGGTTGTCAGGATCAATACGGTAATGCCAATCACGATAATGCCGGCGACGACCCGGGGATAGTCGGCGAAGTCGGAAAAATATTTGACGTACCAACCCAGACCGCTGGTGGCACCGATCATTTCTGCAGCGGTCAACAGGATAAAAGACAGTACCAGACTGACGGTGCCACCGGTCAGAATATGAGGCATGGCGCCGGGCAACAGAATGCGGGTCATCATGGTGCGGCGATTAACTCCCAGGGCCCGGGCGGAATCCAGTAACCCCTTTTCTACCGCCTGCACGCCGGAAACGGTATTGATGAACAACGGCCAGAAAGCGCCGACGAAAATGATGAAAATAGAAGCGGCGGTAAAGGTAGGCAGCAGAGCAATAGCATAGGGGATAAAAACGATGGGCGGGATGGGACCGAGGATATTGGTCACCGGTTCTATGGCCAGTCGAAGACGATTTTGCCAGCCGACCAGCAGCCCCAGGGGGATCGCCGATATCACCGCCAAAGAATACCCGAAAAACAGCAGTTGGAAAGAAGAGAGCAGGCTGGAGGCAAAAACCAGACGGTCTTCCAGCAACAAAGTCGCAACTTTCAGTGGCGAAGGGAATAGTTCCTTGTCCAACGGCAGCCCGCCGGAGGTGGCCGTTTGCCAGATAATCAGCAGCGCAGTCAGCAATAAAACGCGGTCGCGGCTAGTTTGGCTCATATACCGGTCCCTCCTTCCACTTCCTGCAAATCTTCCAGCAGTTCCTGCTGGAGCAGCGAGAGAATTTCATTACGCAGCGCGATATAGGCGGGTTCATGAACCAGGAAAAAACGCCGGCGGGGACGCGGGAAGGGAACCGGCAAAATTTTACGGATACGGCCCGGCCCTGGCGTGAACACTACAATCCGATCAGCCAGATACAGGGCTTCGTCGATATCGTGGGTGACAAGGAAGACTGTTTTCTGGCCCCCCCGGGAGGTCCAAAGCTGGAGGAGCAGGTCCTGAAGATGGATGCGATTTTTGGCGTCCACGGCACCGAAGGGCTCGTCCAGCAAATAGACCGGAGCGTCCTGGGCGAAAGCCCGGGCAATGGCCACTCGTTGGCGCATGCCGCCGGAGAGTTCCGCGGGATATTTGGCGGTTGCCGGCGACAGTCCTACTAAATCCAGTAGCGTGGCTGCGGATTCAGCCAGTTCACGGCTTGACGCCGACGGTTTAATTTGCCGCAGGGCGAAACGGATATTTTCACCGGCAGTCATCCAGGGAAACAGGGAATAATCCTGGAACACCACAGCCCGGTCGGGACCCGGTTCCGGTAACGGACGGCCATTCATCAGAATGCGGCCGGCGCTGGGGGGAATTAGCCCGGCCAACAGACTGATGGTGGAACTTTTACCGCAACCGCTGGGGCCGACGGCTGCGACAAATTCACCGGCGCGGATATCCAGTGAAACTTCGCTGAGCGCCGGTTTGTCACCGGTGGTGTAAACCAGAGAAACTTCATCAAGTTGCAGTACCGACATAGGCAGGGCTCCTTTCCGAATGGGGGGCGGCAAGCCTTTAAGGCTTGCCGCCGTTGCTCTTTGTAAAATTAAGGATTATTAATCGCAAAGTCCTTTTCCAGCTGGATATAAGTTTTGTTATCAGGATATTTGCTGCGCAGCTGCTGCAATGCTTCTTTGTAGATGCTGGGGTCGACAAACTGATTAATATCCAGATCACTCTGCAGGTAGCCAGCGGTTTTCATTGCGTCCCAGAAGGCGGCGAAACGTTTGCGGTCAGGATCGGGAATGCTGTGAATGTGGCCGCTGTAGGTGGCTTTCTGCAACAACTCCCTGTCCAGTTTTACATATTTGTTGAGGACATCCAGCGTTTCCGGCCGGCTGTTCAGATAGAAATCATAGGCCCGGATGCTGGCCCGGCTGAAGCGTACATACGCTTCGCGATTAGCCTGCAGTTTGTCTTTTAGCGCCACTACCCGGCAGCAGACGTGGCCGTCCATGTACTGGGACGACCAGGTAACGACTTTCAGGCCCTGCTGTTCGGCCATTTCCGAAAAGGGAACCCAAACTAGGCCAGCGTCAGCCGCGCCTTTCTTCACCGCTTCGATTACGGCAGTGGGGGAGTCCAGTTCCTGAATCGTCAGCTGATTTTTCCAGTCAATGCCGGCTTTATGCAAAGCGGAACGCCAGACGGCGTCACCGGTGGCCAGACGAACGGTGGCTACTTTTTTGCCGATAAAACCTTCGAGGTTTTTGAACTGATCAGCATTTTCCGGTTTGGTGATAACGGCATGACCTTCACTTTGCATGCCGCCAATGTCAACAAACGGCGTGCCCTTGGAAATGAATACCTGGGGGGCGGCGGTGCCAAAGGCGCCGGTGTCCAGTTTGCCGCTCTTGATTGCGTTCAGGCCTTCACCAGAGTTGGTGAACTGAAAGAATTCCACATCCAGACCTTCCTGTTCATAAAAACCTTTTTCTTTGGCGACAAAGAAGAGCACGTCGCCGACGGCGGGCAAATAGCCGATTTTAAAGTTGATTTTGTCGGCAGCGGGGGCTGTGGTTGGTGCGGCAGCCGGTTTGGCCGCTTCTTTTTGAGCGCAGCCGCCCATTAGCAGGGGTGCCAGGAGCAGCAAAATGAGTCCGGGAAAAAGAAACAGACGGTTTAACATAGTGAAGTCTCTCCTTTATTTTGTTATTTCTAAAAGCTAAGGCAGTTCACGAAGGTGCGGTCAAAATTGTCCACGTTAGCCAGTTCCAGCACCTCGACATCCTGCACCAACTGCGAGAGTTCATGACGGGCGGTGCGATTCAACAGCAACGCTTCGCCGCCGGTTTTGGCCGTATTGCCCAAAAACTGGATTTTGTCACGGAAGGCCTCCGGCAGCAAACCGGTATGGACCAGGCTGGCGGGATTCAGGTGGTAACCGAAGGAACCGGCGATAAATACCCGGTCGACGTCTGCCGCAGACAGCTCCTTGGCGTCTAGCAGGCATTCGATGCCCGCCCGGACGGCGCCTTTAGCCAACTGTACCTGGCGGATATCTTTTTGAGAGAGAAAGACCTGGTCGGTCACCGCGAAAGCGGGTTTGCCGGCCTGCGTCACCAGTTTATCCGCCAGCGCCGGAGTAGTGGTCAGCCGGTCGGCCAGTTTGCCGTTTTTTAGCACCAGGCCGCAACGCACCAACTCGCCGACAATGTCCAGCAGGCCGCTGCCGCAAATACCGGTGGCCGGTTCGTGACCGATCGTCTGGATTTCCAGATCGCCGTCGGCACTGATCTGAAATTTTTCCAGGGCACCGGGGGCTGCCCGCATGCCGTGAGTGATGTTCATCCCTTCGAAAGCCGGGCCGGCGGCGGTGGAAGTCACGGTCAGCTGGCCATCGACCGCCAGCGCCATTTCGCCGTTGGTGCCGATGTCGACAAACAGGGTGGTACCGTCCAGACGGCTGAGATCAGCGGCCAGAATGCCGGCGGTGATGTCGGCGCCGACGTAGGCGGAAATAATCGGCGGCAGGTAGACTTCGGCAAAGGCGGCGGCGGTCAGACCCAGCTGGCGCGCCGGCAGCACATTGCCGCCCCGGATCAGCGGCGTGTAGGGATATTTACCCAGGGAAGCCGGATCGGCGCCGGTGGCCAGATGCAGCATGCAGGTGTTGCCGCTGAAGACGATTTCGTAAATATGGGAGAGTTTCACGCCGCTTTCCTGGGTGATTTGAGCAATAAGCGTATTGATGGCGTCGATGATATCCCGGTAGAGGGTATCCAGACCGTTTTCTTCCGCGGCAAAACGAATGCGGGACAGAACATCCTGGGCATGGAGGCTTTGCGGGTTGAGGGCCGAGGCGGACGCCATTTCCTGGCCGCTTTTTAAGTCAATCAGCGCTGCCACCAGCGTAGTGGTGCCGATATCCACCACTACGCCGTAATGGTGGGCGGTGGTGTCTCCCGGTTCGCTGCCCAGCACCCTGTCTTTGTCGCATATGGAGGTGACAAGGGCCACGGGATCGTAAGCTTTGCTGATGACCGGCGCCAGGGCCACGGTCAATTTTTGGCCATGACTTAAAATTTGCAACGCTTTTTTGTCCTGACGGTCCAAAGGTTGTAAGTCAATATCGCCGCTGCCGGCGACCTGGGCATGGCAGGCCAGCAGGATTTCCGGGTCATTCGCGCTGTCGCCGCTATCGCAACTTTCCGCCGCCGGCAGGGTAATATGCGGCAGCGAAGCGGAACTTACCCGGACGCGGCATTTGCCGCAGGTGCCGCTGCCGTTGCAGGGGGATTCGACCAATATTCCCGCCAGGCGGGCCGATTCCAGGAGCGTGGTGCCGCTGGGAACGTCAATGGTGACGGGAGATGCTCCGCCGGGAAGTTTAGTACCAACCGGAACGGCAGCCGGCCAGAATCGTACGTTGGACATAAGCTTACACTCCTTTATTGCGAATGGTATCGGTCATGGCCCGGATGTGGAACAGGGAAGTGGAGGTGCTGAGGCCGCAGGCCGGAGCGATGATGTCAATGCCATCGGCCAACAGCCGCCGGGCGTTGACGGCCACCTTTTCCGCCGGTCCGAATTCCAGCAAAAATGTACTGAGGTTACCCATGATCAGGATGTTGGGGTATTCTTCTTTGAGCTTTCGCAGACTGACCACGGCGTCGGTACTGATCGCGTCGGCTTTTAATTCCGGCAGCAGGTGTTTTACGGTATTCATGTTGCCGCAGATATGCAGGATTACCGGGACCTGACGGGCGTGAACGGCGTCAATCAAACGGTTGATATAGGGAACTGCATACTCGCCAAACGCTTTGGGACCGAGAATTTCGCCGGTGGCCGTCGGATCCCCCAGCGCGATGACGGCGGCACCATTATCAATTAGACGGTGGGCAAAAGCGATCAAAAAGTCGGTAACGTACGACAATGTTTGGTGAGCGGCGGCCGGGTTGCGCCGCAGGTCTTTCAGAAAAGGCACCGGGTCCACCAGAGATGCGGCGGTACTGATGGGACCGGTCAGGCTGCCGGTTACCGGCAGATCGGGGTAAGTTTCCGCCAAAATCTTGGTAGCGGCGGCAACGGTATTGATGCGTCCGGTGGTCAGCAAAGCGGTAATATCTTCGGGGACGACCGCAGCGGCGTTGGGGAATAATTCCTGGGTTACCTTCGGCTCGCATTTCAGCGTGCCATAATCTACCGGACTGCCCAACACTTCGGCTTCTACCGTCATGCAGAAGGGGACGCCCAGATTTTCAAAGCCGGTTTGCTGCTGTACGGCAGCGGCCAATTTGGCCATAAGTTCCGGATCGCTGTGGCCTTCCGGCAGTGTGTAGCCGCTGGCGGTCATGACTTCAACGATGGCCGCGTTCATCATGCCGCCGGGACAAATAACCGGCGGCCGGTCAACCGGTTTGCGATTCAGCACATTTAACAGACGTTGTTTAGGGGTTAAATTACTCATCAGAACTCCACCTCCGTTTGATTGTATCCAGGGATTCGGGGGAAATCGGCCAGCCGATTTCCCGTACTGCCGCCAGCATCGTGTCGATGTTGGCAAAGGGAGTTTCCGTGGGCAGGCTGCAGCCGGAGGCGACAATGTAGCCCCGGGGATTGTCAAAAGCTTCCCGGACGCCGTCCAGCACCGCCAGACGAATCTCCTTTTCCGTGCCTTGCAGCATGATTTCCGATGGTTTCACATTGCCCATCAGGCGCAGCCGGTCACCGACCAACTGTTTGGCGTCGCTGAGGCTGGCGGCGTTGTCGATGCTGATGCAATCCGCGCCGGCTTCCGCCATCAGCTGCCAGATTTTGGCGGTCTTGCCGCAGACATGGAGCGTGACGCTTTTGCCCCGGGAGTGGATATAATCAATGAGCTTTTTTAAATAAGGCAGGCAAAATTCCTGGAATTGACCGGGGCTGATCAGCGTGGTGGACGCCATGGGTTCGGTGAGGCTGGGGGCGGCGCCGGTGGCGATGATCGCTTCGGCGTAGCGCAGGCCGCTTTCCAGGGTTAATGCGCACAGACGGTGTACCGTCTCCGGCTTTTTCCTCACTAACCGGACCAGAGTTTCAGCGCCGACTAAGAAGGAAGCGTTGGTAAAGGGACCGGTGAGAGCGCCGGTTACGGGAACTTCCTGTCCCACTTCGCTCACGGCGAGCTTCATTGCTTCCAGATGTTGCGGCAGTTGTCCGTCCCGATAAGGATTCAAAGGGATTAACCGGTCCAATTGACCGATTTCAGCGATGGCCGGTGCTTCCAGATAGGCTGTTTCGTCTTCAGGATAATGGACTTTGGCACCCATGGCTTCGGCCATGATATACAAGTCGGTGAAAATCCGGATCGTGTCGTAACGAAACCGCCGGTAAGCGGCAATTTGCGCCTGAGCCAGCAAAAGACCGTTGCCGGACAGCTCCGATACTTTGACGCCGATGACCCGGGCGGCAGTATTACCAACAATAGGGACGCAGGGCAGCCGGTCAATTGGTCGGCCCTGATTGTAGGCCGTAAAGCGTTCCACAGGAGTCATTTGATCAAGGGACATGGTTAAAGGTCGCCTCCTTAAATAAGTGCAATAGAGTAGTGAGGGAAATACATCAATATAAACATAAAAAAGGCCAAAGAAAATTGATGAACAATCTTCTTTGGCCTTCAGTTTTTCTGATGAGCCAGAAAAGACGATCCTGATAACGAAAAAGAAGAACTCACTATAACAGCCGGCTCGAAAGGGTTCTCCCGTCACCGGTGAAATATAACAAAACATATGCAAATAATAC
>DATMYQ010000252.1:0-11865 GCA_035560935.1 Patescibacteria group bacterium
AAATAATACAGTATACTATTCTTTCTTTTCAGGCAAATTCCTGTCCCGCTAGTAACTTATTCTAAAGTAAGACGCTCTTGACAATTTTTTCTCCAAGTTTTGGCAGGCGTTGTTTACGCTTTTAACTTTGGGCAAAAAACACCGGCCATTGCTGCCGGTGTCAGGCCGTAGACAAAAATGCACTTTACGCAAAGCGTAGGGTGCATTTTGCAATTTCGGTTATCCAATTTTCGCCGCAAAAACGGCTTGATTCCTGGTTTACCCCAGGGAATATCGCTATATAGCCCTTTTACTTCTTCGTAGATGAAACTAAAATCTATTGCTCGATCTATGTCCCACCCAAGTGGCCTGCCGGAACCAGTTCTTCTATACGCAAAAACTTGATCTGCTATTGTTCTATTCTACTTTTCTTTACATACATTAAAAACTCACTCCCCTCTTCATTTTACCATAAATCGGGGAGTGAGTCCTTTTGTCTACAGACTGTGACACTTTGCGTCTTTCTGATGTAGAATCGGCAAGGTATTGGCCCCTTGGGGCATAATGGTGTAAGTAGGTTTGGCTACCCCGCATTGTTCACGGGCAATTTGCAGCGCCTCTTCCATGCCAGTGGCCGGAATCATTCCCGCTTTACGGATAAATTCAGCATTTTCTTCACGTGTTAAAACAATATAGGTGGCCTGGTTGCTGCATTCCAATTCCTTTAACGCCACCCAGCCGGGAATGGCGAAGTTCTCCCGCAGCGCTTTTTCCAGCGCCAATTTATCGCCATATTCGAACCACTGGGACAGCTCCCGGGGCTCATAAATGTCGGCAAGCTCGCTGAGCAGGATCACCGCGCCGCCCTTTTTAACCGCATAATAGGCATTATCCATAGTTTTTCCCGCCTGGTATAAGTTGATATCTTTCGGATAGCCACCGGCGGAAGCCACAACGATGTCCGCCAGTTCGCCGATTGCCGCGCTGTAAATCCGGTCCACCAGGCGGCATCCCTCCTGCCAGGCGGAAATCCAGTCGCCGGTGAACACCCCGGCAAACTGATTATCCGGCGTCGGCACTACGTTGATGATGAAATCCGGTTTCACAAAACCCGCGACTTCCATCATATCTTCATTACACTCGCTGCCTTGGACTTTACCGGAGGCGGAATTGGGATTGGAGCCGGAGCCCATTTCCCGGCCCATCGCCCAGAGGTGATTCTGACGAATCGCCTTAATCGAGCTGACGCCAGGAATAATGCTTTTCCGCCCGCCGCCGTAGCCAACCATATAGTGGTAAATGATGCCGCCGGTGAGAATCACCCGATCGGCTTCGGCGACCAACCGGTTGATCTCCACTTCCGTACCCCGACTGGTTCGACCGAGGAATACCATATTGCTCTCGTCCCAGGCATCGTGATTGACCACACAAATCCGGCGGCAAATGTCTTCACCGCAGAGCTGGACGAATTCGTCCGGCGTATTGGCCCGGTGGCCGCCGACGGCGATGATGATGGTGATATTTCCGTCCGACACGCCGGCTTTATTGAGAACGTCAACCACCTCCGGCAGCACCAGCGGCATCCGTTGCCAGGCCCGAGTGATGTCACTGACGGCGATCACCACTTTTTCTCCCGGTTTGACGAGTTCCGCCAACGGCGGCGCATCAATCGGCCGGGCCAGCGCCGCCCGTACGGCCTGGGCAATATCGGCCACTGGCGGATACTCTTGGCCGATTATTTCCTGAATCACCTGGTCCCGGGGGACGGAAAATTTCATTTCCCCGGCGCCGTACTTTAATGTAAAATCTCTCATTTTCATTACACCTCTTAACGCGACCATTAGTTATCCAATCGCCTTACTATTGCCGCTCATAAACAACTGCGCCGTCGATCATTGTCATATCAACCTGAATGTTCATCACTTTTTCTGGGGGATAGTTCATAATGTCCTCCGACAGGATGACCAGATCGGCCAATTTTCCGACCTCGATGCTGCCTTTGATGTTATCTTCATAGCTGGCGTAAGCGCCGTTGATCGTGTACAGCCGGAGGGCTTCCCTCATGCTGATTTTCTGCTTGGCACCAACCACCTCGCCGGTTTTTCTGTCAATGCGGTTCACCATGCCGTCCAAGCCGCGCATCACGCTTTCATCGCAAGTGGGAGCATCACTGCCAATTACTGGTCGCAGGCCGGCGTCAAGGTAGCTTCTGGCCGCAAACATATAATCCACCCGCTCGCCATAATAGCGATGGTAATCACTGCCGTTGATGGTCATAAACGCCGGATTGGAAACAGGAATGATATTCATTGCCGCCATGCGCCTGATTAAATCCTCATCAGTAATCCCGCAATGCTCAATCCGGTGCCGATGATCGGCGCGCGGATGTTTGACCAATGCTTTTTCATAACCGTGAATCATCATTTCAACTGCCAGGTCACCGACCGCATGGGCCGTCATCTGACAGTCCGCGGCGTTAACCCGTTCAATCATGGCATCCACCGCCTCCGGCTCCCAGGTTCTGATTCCCGGAAGATTCGCGTCATGGCTGTAGGGCTCGCGGGTGGCGCAGGACGGGCCGCTGGTTCCTCCGTCAATCATAATCTTCAACGTACCCAGTTTGAACTTTTCATCACCAAGGCCGCTGTGTAACCCTAACCCCAAAAAATGATCGCAATCCTTCATGGAATAAGCCTTGCCGAAGACACTATGCAACATGGCGTATACCCGGGGCTTAAATTCCCAGTCTCGGCACGCCGTCTGCATGATACCGAAGGACTGCGCGTCAAACTCACCAGGATCGTGTATAGAAGTGACGCCCGCCTTTAACAATAAATCGTTGGATTTCTTTAAAGCCGTCCACATTTCCTCATCGGTATAAACCACCTTGGACCAGAGGAAGAAGTTGGTCGTTTCCTTTGTCATACCGGTTAACTTGCCGTTTTCGACCACAACCTCGTTCGCGGCGAATTTGCCGGCGTCTTCCGGCCCATTGATGCCGCCGGCTGCCAGCGCCAACGTGTTATATATTCCCATATGCCCGCAAGCTCTCATGCACTGAACCGGGTTGTCCGGTGCAACGGCGTCCAAATCGTCGATCGTAACATGTCTTTTTTCCGCGATTTTATTCTGATCGTAACCCCAAAGCTTAATCCACTCGCCTTTTTTCTTTTTTGCCACTTCGGCTTTAATGATTTGCTGAATTTCAACGATTGATTTAGCTCGGGCGTAAGTGATATCAATGATGGCGCCGTCAAAAAAACCATAAAGAATCGGATGAAAATGACAGTCAATGAACCCCGGGGTTAAGGAACGCCCCTTTAAGTCAATGATTTTTGTTTTCCCATCGACAATTTTCTCTAAACCGCTTTTGTCGCCAACATATACAATTTTATTTCCTTTTACCGCAACCGCTTCTGCAAAATCGTCATTCTCATTTACTGTAATTACTTTGCCATTAACAAATGCATAATCAGCATACGAAAAATCAAAATTCATTTTTATCTCCTCCTGTTGATGGCTTACGCGGTGGTCGACGCTTCTTTCTTGCCGGACTGAATTTTCAGTTTCGCGGTCCGGTAAGCTTCAAACCGCTGTACTACTTCGTTGTCCTGTTTCGTCAGCAGGCTGACAACAACGGTTACCACCAAGTTAATGATTAAGGCAACGGCCCCCTTGTTCAGTGCGTAGGGCACGGTGTCGATTAAGAAGATAGCTGCCACACCAACAACCAATCCGGCGAGAACCCCCCATTTCGTGGCCCCTTTCCAAAAGAAGCCGAACAGGATCGCCACCACCGGCTGGGTAAAGCCAAAATACCCCAGGGCCAGCAGATTTGCCACCAGATTAGGCGAAAACAGGGCCAAAAGCACGCCCGCGGTCAACGATAGCGCCATCATCGCCCGCGCTCCCCAAACCAGCCCGGCCTCTTTCATATCCGGCTTAATCAGCGCCAGAATGTTTTTGGAGAATAAGCCGGAGATGCTCAACGCAGCAACAGCCATAAAGAGAATGGCCGTGAGCGCGGCGCCGCCGGCTACTAACCCAACCACCCAGTTAGGCAAAAGTTTTACCGCTACCGCCAATAACGCATAATCCGGCTTCTCCAAACCGGTAATGGCCACCAGCGCATAGTACGCCGCGATAAACAAGAAGGGGAACATGATCATATACATTGGCATAATAATCGAGTTTCGCCGCAGATTTTTGGCGCTGCTGCTGGACATGGACGCTTGCAGATTTGTCGGCGATACATAGAAACCCAGCATTTGGAACAAAATGGTTGAGATGGTGAATGTTGTTCCGGCCGTAAGCGGTTCCATGGTCACTGTGAGCAATTGCGGCATTTTTTGCGCAACCGTGCGAAAAATGCCTTCCACGCCTCCCGGCATATTCATGGCGGCAGCGCCGCCAATCAAACCGACTGCCAAAATCAGCAAAACGTCTTTTAATACGGCGACATACGCTGAAGACCTAATTCCGGCTAGGGCAATAAAAGAAAACGCAAGAACGGCTCCAAAAATAGCCGCATACGTGAAATCAAACCCCAAATTCAGATAAAAGAATACAATCCCCATACCGGTAATTTGAAACTGAATTAAAGGAATAAAGAAGATAATCCCGATTAGCGCCACCACGACCTGCAAGGCTTTACTGTTGTAACGCCAGCCGATGATATCGGCGACAGTGATCGCTTTGGCCAGCTGCCCCATTCGCCATACTGCGGGATTCAGGAAATAACCGACTACATACGCTAATAAAATGTAACAGAAAAACCAGACGCCGTAATTGGCTCCTTTGGAGTAAACGGCGCCAGGGGCGCCAAGCAAAGTCCCGATAGTATAGATCTCACCGACAGAGACAAAAAACAGCAAAAATGGGCCGAAAGAACCGCTGGCTTTCATAATATCATCCATGCTGTCGTTAATTGCGCCTTTGCGGGCGAGAAATACCAAACCTAGAGATGCAAGTATAATTGTTGCGAAAACGAACAACGCCATCTAGATAATCCCCTCCGTTTGAAAATTTTCCCGACCCTTACCAGTCCTCTTCATCGTTTAATGGATCCAGTTTATAAGCGATAAAGAGACAGCCGGACGAAAGAAACAGCCACAGAAACATCCAAAAATAGTTGAAAGAAAATCCCAAAACAAAAGGTTCCACCCGGTTCCAAAATGGAAACAACACCACTATGGCCGACACGGGAACGACTAACCCAATTAAGATCGTGGGAATTCTGCTTTTCATTAACGCACCTCCCTTCTTGACTATCAATTGTTCGCAATTTTGTTTTTTCTGAAAAATACTTTGTAAAAAAGACGCCAAGAACATATTGTCAACTTAGCGTCATTGCTAGCTTCTAATGTTATTTTCCCTACAACGGCATAACGAGAAAAGAAACTAATTTCATATAAACTTTGTAAATATCCACATTTGCACTGCGGAATAACTCTCACTTTTCTTGATCATAATGTATCAAAAACCCTCTGGTGAGTCTATATCCACACCGCACAAAAAAGCAGCTATACATTGTCCAATCTTACAAATTCAAAAATGGTCTACATTATCATGGAAAACTTTATCCGCTCCTAGTACAACCGTTTCAAATCTTCCTCTTTCATCCCGAAAGAATGCTCCGGACCGGGAAATACTCCGGATTGCGTCTCTTGATAAAATTGATTCAGCGCCGCCACCATTTGGCTGTTAAGTTGGGCGTATTGTTTGACCATCTTCGGTACGAAGCGATCGAACATCCCCAATAAATCCGGGGTCACCAGGCATTGAGCATCACATTCCGGACCGGCACCGATGCCGATCGTCGGAATTGACAATTCCTGCGTAATCAGTTTGGCTACAGGTGAAGGTATGCACTCCAGCACGATCGCAAATGCGCCGGCCTTTTCCAGTGCTTTGGCATCTTCTACTAACTGCCGCGCTGCTTCCGCATCTTTTCCCTGAACCTTAAAGCCGCCAAGCTGCGCTGCCGTCTGCGGCGTTAATCCAATATGACCCACCACGGGAATTCCGCCATTAACGATTGCTTCCACTATATGCGCAACATTTTTTCCGCCTTCCAATTTGATGGCGTCAGCGCCGCCTTCTTTTAAAATCCGATTTGCATTACGGATGGCGTCCTCAACCCCGGTATTGTAGGAACCAAAAGGCATATCACCGACAACAAAGGTCTTCGGCGCCCCTCTGACCACCGCACGGCAGTGATGTAAAATATCCTCCATGGTAACCGGCACCGTACTATCGTAACCTAATACCACCATTCCCAATGAATCTCCCACCAGAATCATTTCATTGGGTGTCTTGTCAATTACCGATGCCAGCAAAAAATCATAGGCCGTAATAAATGTAAATTTTTTCCCTTTTTCTTTTAGTTCCTTAAACTGCGGAATGGTTAGCTTTATTTTTTCCATCAGCCATATCTCCTTTATATAAAGTGTTTATTCACTGAACACCACCAAAGTTCAATCCAAAGCCGCCTCATACCGCGATTTCTTTGGGAAACGCGGTATGAGGCGAGAGTATTCCGGATTGCCAATACTTGGTTAGCTTCTGTTGGTCGTCCCTTCCCAAGTATCCACTTTCGTCTTTTTCTTTTCTTCTTCATCAAACCAACGGCTGGTCACACACTTGGCTTCAGTGAAAAAAGCCACGCCGTCCCGACCGTTAACATGCAAATCGCCAAAGAAGGAATCTTTATGTCCGGAAAAGGGGAAGGCCGACATCGGCACCGGAATGCCGACATTGACGCCCACCATGCCGCCATGGGTTCGTTTGGCAAACTCCCGGGCGTAATGCCCACTCTGGGTAAAAATAGCCGATCCATTGGCAAAGGGACTGTCGTTCATGATTTTCAGCCCTTCTTCAAAATCTTTGACTCGTTTTATCGCGACTACCGGGCCGAAGACCTCGCTTTCCCCCAAAGTCATGCCTGGCTTCACATGGTCAAAGATGGTGGGACCGACAAAGAAACCACCCTCATAACCGGCGACACAGACGTCCCGCCCGTCCAAAATCAATTTGGCCCCTTCGGAGATGCCCTTGGCAATCCAGTCGGTAACAAATTTCTTATGCTCCGCGGTAACTAGTGGCCCCAAATCGGTTTCCGGCTTGTAGGCGCAGCCGACTTTCATGTTACGGGCCAGCTTGACCAGGTGTTCGACAAATTCATCGGCAACCGATTCTTCCACGCAGACTACCGGCAAGGCCATGCACCGCATGCCGGCGCAGCCAAACCCGGAATTGATGATGCCGGCCGCCACCCGCTCCAAAGGTGCATCGGCTAGGACCAACGCGTGATTTTTCGCTTCGCACTGCGCCTGAACCCTTTTGCCGTGGGCGGCCGCCGTGGTGTAGACGTGTTTGCCGATCCCGGTGGAACCGACAAAGCTGACGCCTTTGACATGGGGATGGGTCAGCAGCAGTTCGGCTTCGTTCCGGCTGCAGGTGACGATGTTGACAACGCCTTTGGGCAGGCCGGCTTCCATCAGCAGCTCCAGCATCCGGTAGGAAGTCAGCGGCGTGTAACTGGCGGCTTTTAATACGAAAGTGTTACCGGCGGTAATGCACAGCGGGATCATCCAGCCATAGGGAATCATGGCCGGAAAGTTGAACGGGGCGATGCCGGCGAATACGCCGAGCGGTTCCCGATACATGACGGTATCATGGCCGCCAGAGACGTTCATCAGCGATTCGCCTTTCATCAAACTGGGCATTCCGCAGGCCAGCTCGACGACTTCAATGGCTTTCAGGACGTCGCCCCGGGCTTCCTCCAGATTTTTACCCAGTTCTTTGGCGACCAGAACGGCCAGTTCTTCCAGATGGGCGTCTAAAAGTTCCCGGTATTTAAACATAATTTGCGTCCGTTTGGCCACCGGCGTGTCGGACCAGGCGGGAAACGCCTGATGCGCCGCCTGAATGGCGGCTTCTACTTCATCCAGCGTACAACAGGGGACTTCTGCGATCAATTCGCCGGTGCTGGAATCGGTCACCGGCATATATTTCTTCGTTTGGGACTGTTTCCATTCACCATTTACACAATAAGGCATTTTTCCTGTGATCTTCATCTGTTTCTCGCCTCCATCAATACGGTCATTACTTTATGATCAACTTAGGGAAAAGGATTCTACAACCTTCCGGAACGCCTGCGACAACCGTTCGGTTTCCTGCTGATTGATAATCAGCGGGGGCGCAGCGGTAAGCACATTGTTGGATCCCGGCACGCTGCGAGACATCCGCCCGATAATGACGCCCTCGGCTTTCGCCGCCGCCACCATCTGGCCCAGGTATTTTTCCGGCAGCGGCGTTTTGCTTTTTTTGTCCGCGACCAGTTCGATGCCCAGGAACAGACCTTTGCCACGTACCTGGCCCACATGCGGCAGTTTTTCCAGGTCCTTAAGGCTATCCAGCAGATACCGACCCATCTTTTCGCTGTTTTCCACCATCGCCTGCTCTTCCATCACGGCGATATTGGCCAGCGCAGCCGCGCAGCCGGCAGCGCAGCCGCCAAAGGTGCTGATATCGCGGAAGTAGCCCATCGTGTCGGCGGCGTCCGCCAGGAAACGGTCAAAAATATGTTTTTTCGTGACCGTCGCGGAAATTGGCATGTACGAGCTGGCCAATCCTTTCGCCATCGTCATCATGTCGGGCTCAAAGTCATAATGCTGGGACCCGAACATCTTGCCGGTTCGACCAAAGCCGTTTACCACTTCATCCATAATGATCAGAACTTCATATTTACGGCATATTTCCTGGATGATCGGATAATACTCGGCAACCGGGATGATAATACCGCCGCCGGCAGTAATCGGCTCAAGAATGATGGCTGCCACCGTATCCGGCCCTTCCTGCTCAATGATGGTTTCCAACGTCCGCGCGCACTCCAGGTTACAGCCGGGATAGGACTTGCCGAACTCGCAGCGGTAGCAAAGCGCATGCGGCATTTTGACAAACCCTTGCGGCAGCGGTCCGTAGCCGTCCCGTCTTTCGTCCTGACCGGTAGCGGCCAGCACGGCGAGGGTGCTGCCGTGATAATCCCGTTGACGGTAAATAATCTTATGCTTATCCTTGTCCGGATATTTTAACCGAAAATACTGACGGGATATTTTAAACGACTTTTCGTTAGCTTCCGAACCACTGTTGGCAATGTATACTTTGGGCAGACCCGGCAGCAGCTGTGCCAGTTTTTCCGCCAGGCGGATATAAGGCGGATTGCCCATAGCCCCAGAATAATACGGCAGTTGCTGCAGTTGCTCGGTAATGGCGTCAATAATTTTTTGCTGTCCATAGCCCGCGTTCACACACCAGACACCGCCGGAAAGGCCGTCCAGGTACTCCCGGCCCTGAATATCTTTGACCATGCAGCCCTGCCCGGACACTAAAATGGGCGGGTCCTGCGACTCAAACGGCTTGTGATTGGTAATATGCAACCACAGATGTTCCCGATGCAAACGTACTAATTCGTCCGCATTCAGCTCACAGTTTGTTGTTTTGTCCACGTTGGCTCCTCCTCTATAATTGGCGGTCCTAAACGGTCAATTGATCGGCCCTGGTTAATATGTTTTGCCGGACAGTTCCCGATCATGAAAACGACTGCCTGCCATCCTCAATATATCAGGAATGCCCGGCAGTCGTCTATGTGTCGACAAGCCAATTTTTTGCCGAAATTCTATCTGAAAGTTACAAGTCCGGTCGGCCGATTGTAAAATGAAGTTGAACAACTAGAAAAAAGTCCATAATGACTTTTCCTCAAATGGTAGAATGGAGTTCTCACACAACCATCACCAATGAGGCGACAATCACTATGGACTGCCATGATTATATCACAGACGAGTCAGAGCGCAAACGACTCGGCTACCGGACTCCAGAAGAACTTTTTGATGCGTTTCTCGACAGCTTGTATGTTGCCTGAGTTCGCCGCCATTTTGCCAAGGTGTTCAGCTTGCAGTTGCAATTTAGGCAAATTTTTCAAAAAACAATATTCAAAAATCACAAGTCCAGAAATTTGTGAACAATCGTCGCAAAATACAACAACATACGGTCTTTGGGTTCCGCCAAATTTCGCCCGGAAATTTCAACGATTTTCTGGAGCCGGTATTTTAATGTATTGCGATGAATGAACAATCTCTCCGACACCCGAGAAAAATTTTCATTTTCCTCCAAAAAAACCGACAAGGTATTCACCATTTCGGCGCTATGCTTTTGATCATAATCCAATAAAGTCTCTAGCACCTCGCTGCGAAATGATTCCAGTTCACTTCGGTCTTTTACATTAAACAGAACTTTGTAAAATCCCAGTTCGTCAAAACCCATGTACAGTGAATCCGTCAGCGACTGCGCGACCTTCATGGCCTGCTCGGCCTGCGACAGGCTTTTTTTCGCCTCACTGATATCGCTGTAAGGATTACCCCAACCAATATGCAAATGAAGGCCCGCAAAGCGCTCCTGAAGCTCACACGCCAACGCGTCAGCGATCTCGCGGGTTACTTGCTGTGCTTCATAGGTTCTGAACGTCGGCATCATAATAATGGCCGTATCCAGCCAAACCAGCGTCAGAATTTTTTTTCTCCACCGTTCAAACACTTCCTGAATAATATCTTGAATTTGTAGTTTAACCACCAAAATTTGATGTTCGGTAAACGCCTGCACCTCTCGTAAATACGCGGACAGCTGTTCAAACTTAATCATCATGATCTGGTGCGGCGCGGCCAGATCGTAACCGCAGGACGCCGCCCGGACAGCTAAATTATCATACGTATCAGCGCTGCCGTATAAGATATTTTCTAAAATATCCCGTACCGATTTCTCTTCGATATGTTTAACCGCAATAAAATTATAAATTCCCCGCGTTGCTTCCACCAATTGCACTTCCCAGGGTAGTTCGAAAACGGGAAAACCCAGTTCATCCGCGAGGGAAATCACTTCAGGTGGCGCCACCTGAATATGTGGGCCGACGTTGATAATCAACCCAGCAACGTCCTTTGCATAGCATTCCCTGATCACCTGCGGCAACTGGTCCAGATTCCCCCTGATTCCGATTCCGGTGGTGAACAGCAGTTCTCCTCCCTGTACCCATTCCACTACATCCGGCAAATCCACAACATGAGCCCAATGCAAAACCCGGTCCAATCCCGACGCTCCGCCGACAAGCTTTAACTTGTTGAGACAGGGCAATCCCAATACATCTTGTAATTTAACTACCATTTCTTCTTACTCCTTCCTCCGAAAGACTCGAAGCATCTTTAAACAAGTCGGAAATCAACTTGTTTTTCAGGCAAAAAGCCATATAGTATCTGCAGTAATGAGGCCTGAAAAATATTATTTTTTATTACTGCGAAAAAGCGCAACCGAATGATAGTATGATTCGACAAAGTATGCGGGTATCCTTTATCACGGCTTTAGAGTTTAACTTATTGTTCAACCACCGACTGTGAGTGTCAGCTAGAAAAGGAACAGAAAGCAGAAATGGTCTGTCCGCTGCTGCGATATTCCTGGATGCTTTCTGCCCATTTATTCAGGTGATATTGCCGGGCACTTTTCTGGTATCCGACTCTAAACCTTCTTTGGAGTTTTTCAAGTGAGTCGAAAAACTCTATATCCGATTTAGAGCAATTATCTCATAAGACATGCTGGTCTTCCATCCACCTTGCTGTTGAGCGCTTACTTTGAACGGTCTTTTCGTAGTAGCTTATCTTGGTCAAAAAGCAAAAACACCCACATAAGTGAGTGTTTTTACAAACCAGCGGCTACCTGGGAGCTAATCCGTAGGATTAGTCTCCAGCCGGCGTGAGCGAATCCGCAGGATTCGTCGGAGCCGGACAAATCCTCTCTCGTCCCGCTCTTTTCTATGTTTCATTCCAAGCAAAAAGACTCATC
>DATMYQ010000253.1:0-4113 GCA_035560935.1 Patescibacteria group bacterium
ACAGAACAAACCCTCATCTCTATGCAGGGATTGAAAAATGGTTTGTACTACAAATTGGAATTTATTACGCTTAGGAATATTCTTAGAGCGAATTGTCATTTTGATTTTTGATATAAAGTCAGACAGTTCCCGATTAATTAAAGCTTCTAACAATTCCTCTTTGGATTTAAAATAGTAATAAACTACGCCATAGGCAACCCCCATCTTTTGAGCAATGTCAGCAATTGCCGTTTCATGATAACCCTTTGAGTAAAACAACGGTTCTGCGGCATTTAAAATTTCAGTGATGCGTACTTGGGGATCTTGTGGCGGTCGAGCCATTTCTATCACCTCATTAACTGATTTAAATCAAATTATAGCGTGATTGCCAAAAATAGTCAAGCTTTCTTCAACGCAGCCCTGACCGCCCTTGATCTTCTTTATTCGATTACAAATTCAGTTCCATCCTCACTGCAAGACGATTACTGATGCTGCCAGCATTGACCAGATTACCAGCAAAAACTGGCTAAGAATTTTAGAAAGACGGGACCTCACCCCTATTCTAACAAGATGCTCAAACGCATGGTAACTAAGCCAAAGCTCTATTTCTATGACTGCGAGTTGCTGGCATACCTGACCAAATGGAGTCGCAGTGATACCCTGATGAACGGTGCCATGAGCGGTGCGATTCTTGAAAACTTTGTAGTATCCGAGATTGTCAAAAGCTATCAGAATTGCGGCCGGGAAGCCTTTATTTATTACTATCTGGATAAAGATACCAAAGAAATTGGCATTCTACTGGAGGACAGCGGCAAGCTTATACCCCATAGAAATCAAAAAACCGCCACGCCTCAAAAGCAGCTCACTCGTGTGTTTGGCGTGCTCGACAAGACTACTTTGGAGCGTGCAACCAGGGGCTGTGCTTTGCACAACTGATAGACTGTCGGCGTTTGACAGTCAGAATTTGATTGTGCCTATTTGGGGGATATAAGCTATAGTGCTTTTAGCCGTTATTTTTGTATTGGCTAAGACGCCAAAAACAGCCTCGCGGCGAAAAAGCACGAGGCTGTTTTTAATCCTGCAGCAGGCGCAAATACTGTGAAAGTCTTTCCTTTACATATTCACCCACCATGTTCACCATCGGGGAAGCGTCGTTATCCCGATAATAACTGTCAAAGCAGGCGTAATATTTTCTCCTGTCCGCAAACTTTACATCGATGGGCGGGTAACCCGCCTGCATCAGCATAAGGTTTAATATCAATCTGCCGGTTCGCCCATTGCCGTCAATAAAAGGATGGACTCCTTCAAAATTCAAATGAAACGATGCCGCTGTTTCTATCCTATGCCGACTGTCGTGGGGCAGTTCCTCAACCAGCCGCTCCATCTGAGCAGGGACAAAATAGGGCTGTGGGGGTTCGTGGTGAGCACCCATAATTTTCACCGGAATTCTTCGATATACTCCCTTGTCCTCTGGCTTGTTTATCAACACGAGGGAGTGAATTTCACGGATGACCCTTTCGGAAATCGGAACCTTATTACTGACAAGTGAAACGACATAAAGGAACGCATCGCGGTGACCCACCGCCTCCAAATGGTCTTTGAGCGGCTTTTGGTCAATCGTCACGCCCTCCAAGACAAGCGCAGTTTCTTGCAGCGTGAGCGTGTTACCCTCGATGGCATTGGAGTTGTAAGTAAATTCCACGAGAAATTCTTCTTGCAAGCGTTTTAGCTCCCCGCTGGACAGCGGGCGCCGACGGTTAAGCTCCGCCTTCATCTCGTCAACGGATGCAAAAAGCGTGGCGTATTGTTCCGGAATCTTCTTGCCCCGCAGACTGCGCGCGTCAATCGGTTTTAATGTATCCGCCGGAATAAGGTAGGAACGTCCCTTTTGAATGACGCCCTCTATCCGCCCCTCCGAACAAAGGACCCGAACGCGTCGGTCGGATATACCCCACCGCTCCGAAGCCTGTTTTACCGTAATGTATTGCATTATTTCATCACCCTAGCCCTTTTTCATAGCATAGCATATTATCGGAACAATATGAACTATTTAATCCATATGCACACTTATATTATTCCTTTAATGTTAGGTAACGCCTAACCTTCCCATCCGCTTCACCTCTCTAGCCCCAGAGAAAACCATCCCTGACCGGATTGCCTTGGTTCCGTTAAAAGCAGTATGGAAAATGTATTTGCAGTCTTTAGTATCGTATCTTCTAATTTCCGTTTGATATATACATAGCACTTCATGTGCCATTTGACAGAAAGACGATACTGATTCGCGTCATTGGAGTTATGCGAAAAGGTTCGGCACTTTTTTACCCAGGTGGTAAACTTTGTTGCAGAATTCACTTTACGTATTTCAATATATATCGAGCCCTTATTTCTGAACATAAACAATACTGACCGCAGATAGCGTACAATAAAGCTCGCAAAACACATCAATGCAAAAAATTGAAACTCCCTATACTTTTCTGGCTACTACGGCTATCCAGTCGCTACTATCCTTATACTCTGTGCCGTCAAGAGTACTCCAACCATATTCCATTTTAAAGCCATTATTATTCAGCACCTGTGAAATCGTCGGCAATGAATAGTCGTGAAACCAAAGCCGGTATGTTTTAATCTCTCCGTCTTCATCTATAACGGTATATTGATCTAGCCACGTCTCATGTTCGGGATAATCAAATCCCTGCTCAAGAACTACATGCCTATTTGGCCGCCAAAAGCCGCCATCAGAATAGCACCACCTGTTTTTAATCAATAAAAGTTCATCCATCGTGGCTGTTCTCCTGAGACTGTACCCAAATGGACAAAAAGGCTTCTACAACAAATGCGCTATAGTTCAAGCATTTCATGGACAGCCGTCAGAAGAAACTCATCCTGATAATAGGCGGCAGCTAAAGACAACCCAACTGGGCAGCCATCAATAGAGAGTAACGGTGCCGATATCTCGGGCAAGCGCCCAACGCCTGAAAAGGATGTCCCAGCCATCGTCCGATCATAGAAATCTAAAACCGCTTCCATCGTATTGAGAGAACCCTTTAGGGGGGCCACCGTAGGCGTAGTGGGGAAACAGATAACGGTCCCGGATTGTAAAAAGCGGTTTATGCCTTCGAAAAGGCGTTCGCACAAATCAATGGATTTTATGGCTTTTGTGCGGTCGAAGGACTTCACGTTCCCATAAGCCAGCGAAAATGTAACCCCAAGCTGCGGCTTATGGTTTTCGATCCAGTCTCCAACCGTGTTTTCGAACTCCGCTGTCTGTAGGTTCCGCAATGCAGTCTCATTGCACGCAGTGAGGTCCATATCCCGGCCAACGATGTCGGCAAAGCTGACGCGTTCAACCACAATGCCGGTACGCTTCGCCATGCGCTCAACCACACTATCCGCAGCTTCACGAACCGGCCTGTCAGCTAGTTTGAACGCATCCTCGAGTACAACGATCCTTTGCAGTTTGCCAACTCGTTCAGCGCCGCTTCGGAGCAAAACGCGCATTGCTTGGTCAAGGATATCGAAGTTAGCCGCCACGGCACCAACCGTGCTGACGCTTGGCATGAAGGGCAAGACACCGGCATCGGATATCCGATGCAGTGAAGGGCGCATGCCCCAAACACCACAAAAACTTGCCGGAACGCGGATGGATCCCCCCGAATCTGTTCCTAGCGAAAAATCGGCGAAACCGCAGGCAACTGATGATGCCGAACCGCTGGACGACCCTCCCGGTATCCGGTTTGGAGCCTTGGCGTTGAGTGGCGTTCCAAAAAATGGGTTTTCACCGTCAAGGCTGTAGGTAAATTCATCGGCAACAACCTTTCCGACACAGGTCGCACCAGCGGCCAAGAGTTGATCCACGCAAAGTGCGTTGCGGATTGCAGCAGGATGCTTTTCGCGCCAACTTGGGCTGCCGAAAGACGTTTTGTGTCCACCTATATCAATATTGTCCTTGACCGTAAAAGTGAGACCATCAAGCGCTCCGGTTTGAAAAGGCTTCAAAAACAAGGTTTCAATAAACGCGCCGGAGGCCTTGATGGCTGATAGATCATGTTGCTTATTTTTCATTATAAACACTCCTCGTAGCGCTGCAAGTTTTCAAGAAATTATATAAAGTCGCTATCTTCTTCAAATAAATGT
>DATMYQ010000254.1:0-3591 GCA_035560935.1 Patescibacteria group bacterium
CTTTTAATCAATCATTGAATTTGATCCAGTCAATTTATTAATACGCAGACTTTCACTTATATTAATAGCTGCGATCTGATGCGCCCGGAGGAATTCCGCCGGTGTTGCCGTACCGCCAAACACGGCATTGTGCTTCAGTCAGCCTGCCTTTGCTTCTTATATTGACAAGAACATCACGATACGTTCCTCCCCTTTGCCATATTCGTCCGCTCTGGTACTTTCCATTGTAAATCCCAGCTTTTCTCTATACACTTTGATTGCTCCGCTATTTTCCGGGTCTACCGTTAATTCAACTTCTTCCATGTTTTCAAGTTTTAGTTCCTGCAACGTGGCATAGATCAGTTTCGTACCCAATCCTTGTCCCCGCATTTCTTTTGCGATTGAGACCCCCATCAGATATGCTTTTTGCGGCTGATCCCAATCACGCATGTATTGAATCAGTCCGACTACTTTGTTGTCCTCTCTGCCTACGTATACCCGGCCATGACGAATGAACGGCACCAGGTGCCATTCATTCAGGCCGCCATTGCCGAAAGCCTCGTGTTCCAACTCTACCAGCCGCGTAATCAAAGGCAAATCCACTGTTTTTAGCAATTCAACTTCCATGTCTGAGGCCCCCTTTGAATTCTTTTTCGATGTAACGGGAGTCACTGGCAGAAAGCAAGCCCGGATAGGTTAAAGTAAAAAACATTTTATCACCGACTTTAATTCCCGTACCGGCTTCAGTAATGTCGACGATAATGTGATCACTACTGGCGCCAAGTATTGTATATTTTTCTTCCACCGGACAAATTCCTTCGACATACACGTCCTGTTTACCCAATGATATGATCGCCCGTTTTAAAATTCCCACATCGTCAAAATGAGGAATATTGCCAAAGGCATCCCGACCAATTTCTCCTATGGGCATGGAGGGCTTTTCTTTGACCTCGATTACTTCGGCCCGAAGGTGGAATGCATCCTGGAGCAGCCAAGGAATGTTCCGGTTATTGGTCGTATCCGTTCCCAATAAAATACCTTCGCCGATCCGTAATTGGTTAATTCCCTGGGGAATACCATCCGTCTCCACCAACAGCAGGGATGAAGTTCCCCCGCCGGAAATTACCTCTAATTTATGATCCAGCTTTTGCTCCAAAAGGTCACGCAAGGTAATCAAAACATCGAGGTTTTCATAACTCGGCAATACGCCGCCATAACACCCCATGTTCGTCCCTAACCCAGCCAAATTCACGCCGTGCATTTTTTGGATCTTCACTGCCATAGCGAGAACATTTTCCTGTAAAACGCCTTCCCGCAGATCACCAACGTCAACCATTAAGATAATGTTATGAACTTTTCTGATCCGCGTAGCGGCTGCAGATAAAGCTTCCATCACAGTAATTTCCGAATTAATGCTGGTTTCAGTATAGCGCACGACATTATTCACGTTGCTTAAACGGGGAATCCTCAACAAGGTAAAAGGATTATGAAAATTCCGATTCCTCAACTCCATGATATTTTCCATTCTGGCATCCGCCAAACCGTCAATACCTCCGGCTATCATGGCTCTGACTATTTCATGATTGGCACTGAATCCTTTGGTAACACCAATCACTTCAATTCCCTTTTCCCGGCATTTGACCACCACTCTATTTGCATTTTCGGCAATCGTATCTAAATTAATTTCAAGTACAGAACTGCCTTTCATGCTTATTCCTCCCTCGGTTGTCGGGCAAAGCAACTTGCATTTTTATGAAACAGGGTACCTACCTGACGACTTCCGTAATAATAACCCCCTGCTCAGCAGGCTCCTGATATATAGCATATTGATTTTTTCCTTGTTCTTTCGCCAGATACATTGCATCATCCGCTTTTTTCAACAATTTACTCACATCTTCGCCATCTTGAGGAAATATACTGATACCAATGCTCACTGAAATCGATACCCGTTGTTCCCATATCTCAAAAGGCCGGCGAAATGTTTCTAAAATGCGTTGGGCTACTAAGGCAACATCTTCTTTTTTATCCCGCGGTTGTAAAAGCACAGTAAATTCATCGCCGCCTAAGCGGGCGACCATTTCGTCGTTCCGAACGCAGCGGATAAGCCGGGAAGCCACCGCCTGCAGCAGCAAATCGCCAGCCGCATGTCCCAAACTATCGTTTACGCTTTTAAACTCATCCACATCAAGAAACAGAACGGCCACGTTTCTTCCTTTCTCTTTGGCAGGCGGCAGTACTTGTTTTAGCCGCTCGAGAAAGTTGCGTCGATTGGGCAACCCCGTCAGTGTATCATGATCCGACAGAAATTTAATTCCGGATTCATAGTCCTGTACTTTGCTGACAAAGTGGTTAAAACAGTGGATAATTTGCCCGATCTCGTCTCGCCGATGTCCACCGATTCGCTGGTTTAAATCGGTCGCCCCGGAAGAAATCTCTGTGAAGGATGAGAGTAGTGCCCGTAAGGGACGGATGATCTGCACCGCGGCAAAATAAATTGCCGCCAGCATCGCCGTCAGAGCCAGTCCGAATAAAGCCAAAGACAAATTTTTCAAAAAATGAATTTCTTTGAGTGAATCGGCTTCCATTGAAGAGACCAGCCGGTCTGCCGTCTGCACTAATGATGCTACCGGAACTGTTTTTTTCCCTAATGTTGATTCTATAAGAAGCCCGCCATCACCATTATCCATTATCTGAATCAAGGAAATCCGGTAGTTTTTCCATTCTGCCACCACCAGCTGAAATTGTTCCCTCGTCTGCACCGACCAATCCTGTCCTAATTTTGATGACCGGCTCGTCAAATTGAGCTCATCAAGGAGGCTTTGATACTGTGATATTCCCTCAGATATTGGCCCAACAAGCGCTCTTTGTTCAAACGGCGACGCAACGTTGTATTCATAGTTAAGCGCGGCCAATGCGTAAGCGCGCCACCGCAGGCCAGCCGCTCGATTGACCAGGGGGGCGGTATCCTCTAAGGTTCCCACAACATAGAAATTGAGTCCCCAAAGTATCCCGATAAAAGCCAGCAGCAAAATCATAACCGAATATAATTTCTCGCGAATTCCCATCAAACATGCTCCTAACAAGACCGTCCCTTTATATTTATGTGCCCGATATTACCGGATCTGCACTATTTTTTTCCATTATTAGAAAATACACCGACGACGCCTTTAGCCATTTCAGCGGCATAATGTGCATACACTAACGCCATTTCTATCGTTTCCTGTAATTTGTCCGCATTGCCAACAACGCTACTTTCCACGTCCGCGACTGCGGAATTCGCTGATTCAAGCATTTTGAGGGCTCCCTGAACCATTTTACTACTGTTTACCATCAACTCAGGCAATACCTCATGCGCTATCTCAAACGTTTTTTGATTCGCGCAGATGACATCGCTGGTTTGCGTCATCACCCTCTTGATAATCTTTAGTGCGGCAATAAGATAGAATCCTATTGCCAGCACCATGACAAACACGATAAACAGACCTACGTCATAAATAGAAACATACATTAATCAACTATCCTTTCTTCCTGTTTCCCGCGTAATTTGAAATGATGGGTCCTTACTTGTTTTCGCCAAATCAATGGGGAAAGCGTCGTTAAGGTCTGATACAG
>DATMYQ010000255.1:0-3732 GCA_035560935.1 Patescibacteria group bacterium
TTTCTATTCTTCAATGGGGAAGACACAGGGACTGCTTTAAAACGTCAGGAAACCGACAATAGTGTCAATTTCCTGACGTTTTTCCTTTTCTAACACGATTAGCACAAGCAAATTATGACGTTGCATAATTTGACGGCGAAAGGTCATAAAATATTTTTAGGCTCTGAAAAACCGGTGATATTCAGGGATATCAGAGTTAATTTTTGAATGAGAGTCTCCAAAAATAACATGAATGTATCAATTGGCATAAAATATGCTTATAAAAATACTATGGAGGTGAACTTGATGCGAATTAGCGAGCATCCGATTTTAAGCTTTGAGGATAAAATCAAAATTCGATTTACGTTTAACAGCAAAGAACTGGAAGGATATGAAGGGGAGCCGATTGTCGCGGCTTTGCATGCTGCCGGTATCCGGACGCTGCAGCACAGTCATGAATTACATCGTCCCCGTGGTCTGTTTTGCGCCATCGGCAACTGTTCCTCCTGTCTCATGACGGTAAACGGATCACCCAACGTGCGCGTCTGTGTGGAGCCGCTCCGGGAAGGCATGGCAGTAGAATCTCAAACAGGGAGAGGGCGGATAAAATGATTCAGACAGATATATTAGTGGTGGGCGCAGGGCCTGCCGGCCTCATGGCGGCAATCATGGCCGCCCGATCCGGCTGCCGGGTCATTTTATTGGAAAGAGCCTGCTATTTGGGCGGACAGCTGGTAAAACAAACCCACAAGTTCTTTGGTTCCAAAGCAGAACACGCCGGTGAACGTGGAATCGACATCGCCCGGCTGCTGGTTAACGATATGGAACAAACTAAGGGCGTTACCACCTGGAAAAATGCTACCGTTTTAGGGTATTATCCCGACGGAGTCCTGACCGTAAAGCGGGAAGATCAATTTATCAAGGTAAAACCCAAGAAAGTAATCGTCGCCACCGGCGCGTCAGAAAAAACGCTGGCTTTTCCCAATAACGATCTTCCCGGAATCTATGGCGCCGGTGCGGTGCAAACGCTGATGAATGTCTACGGAGTCGTTCCGGGCAAACGGATGCTGATGGTGGGCGCCGGCAATATCGGCCTGATTGTGGCTTACCAATTACTGCAGTCCGGCGTAGAAGTGGCAGGGATCGTAGAGGCAGGTCCGGCGGTGGGCGGTTACTGCGTTCATGCCGCGAAAGTTCAGCGGGCCGGAGTGCCCATCTACACCTCACATACTATTCAGCGGGCTTTTGGCGGCGATTCACTGGAAGGGGTAACGATCTGCAAGCTGGATGAGCAGTGGAAAAAAATTCCTGGCACCGATCAGGATCTGGCGGTGGACGGCCTTTGTTTGGCGGTGGGCTTAACGCCTTTGACCGAACTTTTGTGGCAGGCCGGCTGTCAGATGGTGTTTGTGCCGGAACTTGGCGGTTATGTACCCCGGCGCACCCCATACCTGCAGACCACTCATCCGGACATTTGGGTCGCCGGTGACGTGAGCGGTGTAGAAGAAGCTTCGGTCGCCATGGTGGAAGGAATCATCGCCGGATTGACGGCGGCCGGACAGCTGACTCATTTATCGCCCCAGCTGAATAAGGCCCTGCTGGAAGCGGATGAGCAGTTAAAAGCATTGCGGAGCGGCCCGATCACCGCCAAAATCAGAGCGGGCATCCAAAAAGCGTTAGTCCCCTTTGCTCATCAAACACGACTGGAAGAGGTGGTATAGATGCTGACTCCACAGGGACTCCCGCTGCCAGAAACGCTGGCCGCGTCTTTGCCGCCGGCAGAACGTCTGGAACAGGGAGCAGTAGCCATATTTGAATGTTTCCAGAAGATCCCCTGCAATCCGTGTGCGGATGCCTGTCCTCGCGGTGCGATAAAAATCGAGTCCGATATCAATGAATGTCCCCGGCTTGATTATGACCTTTGCAACGGCTGCGGCGTCTGTCTGGCCCATTGCCCGGGTTTGTCCATATTCGTCGTGGATTATTCCTACAGTCCTACGGAAGCGCTGGTCAAAATTCCCTATGAATTTTTTCCTCTGCCGGAACCGGAAGAAACGGTCGCCGCACTGGCCCGCAGCGGAGAATGCATCGGAGAAGCCCGGATCGTCAAAGTTCAGCAAATGAAGAACAAAACAACCATTTTATGGCTGGCCATGGCGAAAGAGCTGACGGGACAAGTGAGAAATATTGCCAGGCGGCGGAAAGGATGACAGAAATGAAAGATGCAACAATTATCTGCCGCTGCGAAGATATTACCCAGGAGAAAATCCAGGAATTTATCCGGGACGGCAATCAGACTATTGATGAAATCAAACGCGCTTGCCGGTGCGGCATGGGACCCTGTCAGGGGAGAAATTGCACGCCGTTGGT
The DNA here is from genome assembly GCA_035560935.1 of Patescibacteria group bacterium. Lineage (GTDB taxonomy): Bacteria > Bacillota > Negativicutes > Sporomusales > Sporomusaceae > DATMYQ01. The sequence goes on from DATMYQ010000255.1 coordinate 2,350, forward strand.
CGCCCAGGAGATTTCCCGGCTGACCGGCAAACCCTTGGCTGAAGTTGAGCTGCCCACTTTCCGTCCGCCCATCGCGCCCGTTACGCTGGGATCACTGGCCGGAGGTGAAGACAATGATTAGCCATGCAGATGCTGTTATTATCGGCGGCGGCGTCAGCGGCTGCTCGATTGCCTATAATCTGGCCCGCCTGGGCTTTGGCAATATCGCGCTGATTGAAAAAGGCTATCTTGCCAGCGGCGCTACCGGGCGCTGTGGCGCCGGCGTTCGGATGCAGTGGGGTACGAAAACCAACTGCCTGTTATCCCGAGAAAGCGTCAGGATTTATGAAAACTTCGCGGAAATTCTGGAGGTTCCGGGAGATCCCGAATTTCATCAGGGCGGCTACCTGCTGCTGGCCTATACTCCCAAAATGGTGGAACAATTCCGTGAAAATCTGGTATTGCAAAACTCGCTGGATATTCCTTCCCGCTGGGTCACACCGGCGGAAGCCAAAGAAATCGTCCCGCATCTGAATACCGACGGCCTTTTGGGGGCCACTTACTGCGCCCGCGACGGTCACTGCAATCCTTTTCAGGTGACGCGAATGTATGCTCAGGCTGCAGCCAAACTGGGAGTTAATATCTATACCCATACGCAGGTGCTAGATATCGATCAGCTGCCCAACGACCGCTTTCTGATCAAAACATCCGCCGGGTCCATAGAAACCGGTATTGTGGTTAACGCCGCCGGCGCCTATTCCAAAGAGGTCGGTGCTATGGTTGGTGTCTCCCTGCCCATCCGTCCGGAACGCCACGAAATTTTAGTCACCGAACCGGTGGATCCTATGCAGAATCCGATGGTGATGAGTTTTCATCATAACCTCTATTGCCAGCAAACACCCCATGGCAGTTTTATCATGGGTATCGGTCATCCGGATGAACCGGAAAGCTATGATATCCGTTCCAGCTGGCAGTTCCTGCCGGAAATGGCCCGGCGGGTCACCGAGCTTCTGCCGCCATTGGCTCAACTAAACGTAGTTCGCCAATGGACCGGCCTGTATGATATGAGTCCGGATCGGCAGCCCATTCTGGGCGAAGACGATGCGGTAAAAGGCTTTTACACCGCCGCCGGTTTCAGCGGCCACGGTTTTATGATCGCTCCCATGACCGGCAAGGTCATGGCCGAATTAATTGCCGGACAAGAAATGACGTTGCCGCTGGATATTTTCAACTGTTCCCGCTTTGCCCGGGGCGAGCTGTTCATTGAACCTTCCGTGGTTTAACACCGGCTTACAGTATGAAAATTTGCATTTCATGATGGAGGGATTATAAAACTTCTTACCGATTTTGTATGCAAAATGTGTTAAAATAACTTGCATTATTAACCGGTATGTTATATTATGT
>DATMYQ010000256.1:0-16887 GCA_035560935.1 Patescibacteria group bacterium
ATTTTGCGTAGTGACATCGCTAAAAAAGGCTCTACCCGGGCCGCCCATCGTTCCTTATTCTATGCTATGGGGTACACTCCCAAAGATCTGAGCAAACCTTTGATCGGAGTCGTCAACGCTTTTAATGAAATCATCCCCGGCCACTTTCACCTGCGGGATATCGCCGACGCCGTGAAACTGGGCGTCGCCGCCGGTGGTGGCACCCCGGTGGAATTCCCCGCCATCGGCATTTGCGACGGTATTGCCATGGGACATGAAGGCATGAAGTATCCCTTGCCCAGCCGCGAGCTGATTGCCGATTCCATTGAAGCCATGGCCACCGGTCACGCTTTTGACGGTTTGGTTCTCATTCCCAACTGTGACAAAATTGTTCCTGGCATGCTGATGGCTGCCGCCCGTCTCAATATCCCCTGCATCATGATCAGCGGCGGCCCGATGCTGGCCGGTCGCTACAAAGGCCGCGACATCAGCGTCAGCACCATGTTTGAAGCCGCCGGACTGTTCGAAGCCGGCAAAATTGACGCCAAAGAACTGGATTCCATGGAAAAATCGGCCTGTCCCGGCTGCGGTTCCTGCGCCGGCCTGTTTACCGCCAATACCATGAACTGTCTGTCGGAAGCATTGGGTATGGCTCTTCCCGGCAACGGCACCATCCCCGCCGCCTACACCGGCGCCCGTCGCTCACTGGCCAAAGAGGCCGGTGAAAGAATTGTGGAATTGGTGGCCAAAGACATTAAACCCCGCGATATCATGACCAATGAAACCTTTGCCAACGCAATTACCGTGGACATGGGCATCGGCGGTTCCTCCAATACCGTACTGCATCTGCCGGCCATCGCCTACGAAGCCGGCGTGGAACTGCCGTTGGAACTGTTTGACGCCATCAGCGCCAAAACCCCATACATCACCAAAATGAGCCCGGGCGGCTCCCATCATTTGCAAGACCTGAACGAAGCCGGCGGTATTCCGGCAGTCATGAACGAACTGAGCAAAAAAGGACTGATCCATACGAATGCTCTGACCGTTTCCGGTACCGTGGCCGACCGCATCAAGGATGCTGCCATTGAGCGTCCCGAAGTGATCAAGACTGTGGAAGCGCCGTACCGCCCCACCGGCGGCATCGCTATCCTGAAAGGCAATCTGGCCCCGGACGGCGCTGTTGTCAAAGAAAGTGCCGTCGCCGAAGCGATGTTGAAATTCCAGGGCAAAGCCCGGGTCTTTAATTCCGAAGATGAAGCCATCGAAGCGATTTTGGCCAAAAAGATTGTCGATGGCGACGTGGTCGTTATCCGTTACGAAGGTCCCCAGGGCGGTCCGGGCATGCGTGAAATGCTCAATCCCACCGCCATCATTACCGGCATGGGTCTGAAAGTGGCGCTTCTCACCGACGGTCGCTTCAGCGGCGCCACTCAGGGAGCCTGTATTGGTCACATTGCCCCGGAAGCTATGGACGAAGGCCCCATCGGCCTGCTGCAGGACGGCGACATTATCAACATTGATATTCCGGGTCGTAAATTAAATGTTGATCTGAGCGATGCGGAACTGGCCAAACGGAAAGCCGCCTGGGTCAAACCGGCCCCGAAAGTGACCACCGGTTATCTCGCCCGCTACGCCAAGCTGGTTTCGTCAGCAAAATTTGGCGCTGTATTGAAGTAGGAGGAATTAGATGGAATCAATCGAAAAAGTATCCCGATTTATTACCCGCCTATTCCCGGTGTGGGTTCTCCTGTTCGCCGCCATTGCATTCTTTAGTCCCGAGCCGTTCAAACCCTTCGGGAAATTCATTCCCTACCTGCTGGGACTGGTCATGCTGGGTATGGGCCTGACCATGAGTCTGGACGACTTCAAGTTAGTGCTCTCCCGCCCCAAAGACGTTTTGTACGGTGTTCTTCTCCGCTATCTCATCATGCCTGGCATCGCTTTCTGCGTCGCCAAACTGTTGGGATTGCCGCCGTCGCTGGCTGCCGGCCTGATTTTGGTCGGCGCCTGCCCCAGCGGTACTGCGTCCAACGTAATGACTTTTATCGCCAAAGGCGACACCGCTCTTTCGGTTACGGTTTCCAGTGTCAACACCGTACTGGCACCGTTTCTAACGCCTTACATCTTTTTACTCCTGGCCGGCACGCTGATCCCCATCAATGCCGAAGCGCTGCTGGTCGATATCCTGAAAATTGTACTGGTTCCCATCGCCTTGGGCGTTACCGTCCGCATGCTGGCCAATCAATTTGCTGAACGGATGATCAAAATTGTTCCGCTGATTTCCGTGGTTTCGATCATCATCATCATCGCCATCGTGATCGCGCTCAGCGCGGCCAAACTGGCCACCGTCGCCGCTATTGCCTTTATTGCCGTGGCCATGCACAACGGCTTTGGCCTGAGTCTGGGTTACGGCGCTTCACGGGCCGTAGGCATGGATCATCGAAAATCAAAAGCGATCGCTTTTGAAATTGGCATGGAGAATTCCGGGTTGGCGGTAGCGCTGGCCATCGCGCACCTGGATCCCATCGCCGCAATCCCCGGTGCTATTTTCAGCGTCTGGCACAATTTCACCGGTTCATTACTGGCCGGATTCTGGGGCGCACGGGATGAGGGCGGCCAAGCTGCAGGAAAATCCGACAGCTAGCCTGCGGAATCCACATTTTTCTTTCATCACGCGAAAAGGCCAGCCCCGGTTCGGGAGCTGGCCTTTTCATTCGATCTAAAAAATTTTACAGAGGTGAATTTTATGATGGAAATGTACCAGTATAACGAAATGATCCATCCGGGAGTCGATTTTTCCTCTCCGGACGAAGTGGCCGTCTACGACTCTTATATGCAAAAGATGCGAAACATTCCGCAGGAAATTAATCGAATCAGGGAGCTTGTCCAACTCCAACCTACGGATACCCTGCTGGACATCGGTGCCGGCACTGGTGAAACCGCTATTGGTCTGGCTCCTCATTGCTCCCGGGTTTTGGCTATTGACGTGTCACCGGCCATGCTGGAATACACTCTTCACAAGGTTCAAGCACGCGGCAATATTCCCATCTCCTTTTCCCACGCCGGCTTCTTGACCTTTGATTTTCCGGCGGAGTCTATTGATGTTGTCATTTCACAGTTTGCCCTGCACCACTTGCCGGAACTCTGGAAACTGACCGCATTAAAGCGAGTGGCTTCTGTTTTGAAACCCGGTGGCCGATTTTTTCTGCAGGATGCAGTATTACCATCCCGGCTTATCGGGGACAACGAGAATTATTTGCATGATCTGGTTCACCAGATCGAGAAAAATGGTGGTGAAAAAGTCGCACAAGACACTGCGCAGACATTCCGGGACGAATATGTGACTTTCGACTGGATTCAGGAAGAACTATTGCGCCGGGCGGGTTTGAGCATCCACCATCTGGATTCTTCACCGCCTTTTGTCGCAACCTACCTTTGCGTTAAAGAAGCGGACAATTCAAAGTAAATCGGGGAAAAAGCAAAACATACGGGGAGCGGAAAATCGCCACGCCCCGTATGTTTTGCTTTTCCCGGCCGCGCCTTTTCCGCATCGCTTGAGCCAGCATGTTCTGTGCATAAAATCCTTTGCGAAACAACATCCTTCTTAAAATCTTCTTTTATCCCGCCAAGACTGTATTTTTAGTACATCAAGCCAGTATGTCCTTTTACCGAAGACTAGTGTCTTCTCCCGAAAGCTTATCGTAACATATTTTTATCACTTTCTATTGACGCAATCCTTTATTGCGCTTAATATAATATAAAACCGTAGCACTGACAACGGCAGGCTACATTTTTTCTTTTTTCCATACAACCTGCAAAAATCCACCTTTGGTCCGGGTAATGTACAGACCGAAAAAAATCACGGCCGCACCGGTGAATTGCAGCAAACCAAAGCTTTCGCCCAAAAATAGACAGCCGGTTAGCACCGCAAAAACCGGCGGCAAATTATTATACAACGCCGCCTTGGTGCTGCCCAGCCGTTTCACGCCCCATACCCAGAGGGCATTGCCGATGCAGATGCCGAAAGCGCCCGAAAATACCACACTGCTCCAGGCGGCGGCTGGCACTTCCGCCCAGGAAATACTGATCAGATCCGGTACGGCAACCGCCAGAAACATCAGCCCTGACGCCGTCGTCAAATAGGCCATTAGTTGATAGGCTGAATATTTTTCCAGCAATGGCCGGGAAAATACCGTATAGTACGCATAGGCAAACTGTGCCACAAACAACAGCAATCCACCGGTCAGGTGATTGTCCCCCAGGCTCAGTTCTTTGCCCGAACCCAGAATAATCAAAAATACTCCCGCCAGCGACACAACAATCCCCACGACCGTGGGAACCTCCAGCACCTCAAAGCTGTACATCCGGTTGATCACCGCCACACTGACGGTCAACAGCCCTAAAATTAACGAAGCATTCCCCGCCGTCGTCTGATTCAGGCCCAGTGAAAAAAACAATTGAAAAAAGAAAAAGCCCCAGAAGCTGATTTTTAATAGCAGCCAGTAATCCTGCCGGGCGAACGGACGATACGTATGCGAAAAATATAGAAAAACCCACGCAAACACAATCGACACCAACATTCGCAGGGCGTTATACGCAATCGGTGACAAGGAAAGCAGTCCTACCTTCATGACGGGAGCATTCACACCCCAAATAAAAGCCACCAGCAGCAATATCCAGTCAGCAAATCCTATTTTAAAATTGCCCATGTAACCCCCTGTCCGGCATTGCCGTCGCATCCTGCCGGGCACTTACCATTTTCTTGGTTTTTCTTTTTGTTTCTCTACTGCATCATATCATAAACCGTATCTGCCATAAACAAAAATACAGGAGTGATTTACAACCATGAAGATTGCCAACCGCTTAAATCATTTAGGCACAGAAAACGCCTTTGAAGTGTTAAACGAGGTCAACCGGCTGCGAGCCACGGGCCAGGACATTATCAGCTTTGCCATTGGCGAACCAGATTTTGCAACGCCGTCCCATGTCAAAGCCAGCGCCATTCAGGCACTTGAATCCAACCAGACCCATTACGGTCCTTCCGCCGGCCTGCTGCCGCTGCGGGAGGCCGTGGCCCGGCATATTGCCCAAACCCGCAACATCCCTACGGACCCGGCCCAGGTGGTCATCACCCCCGGCGGTAAGCCTATCATTTACTATACTCTGCACGCGTTGGTCAATCCCGGAGATGAAGTGATTTACCCCAATCCCGGCTTTCCTATCTATGAATCGGTGATCCGCTTTGTCGGCGGCATCCCGGTCCCTGCCCCGCTGCTGGAGGAGAAGGACTTCTCGCTGGACACGGCGCAGCTGGCCCGGCTGATTACACCCAAAACCCGGCTGATCATTCTGAACAGCCCGCAAAACCCCACCGGCGGCATGCTGACGCCGGAAGATCTTCAGGCCATCGCCCGATTGGCCTGCCAGCACAACCTCTGGGTGCTGTCCGATGAAATCTACAGTCGCATTCTCTACTCCGGCGAATTCCATAGTATCGCCTCCCTGCCCGGCATGCAAGAACGAACCATTATTCTGGACGGTTTTTCCAAGACCTACGCTATGACCGGCTGGCGGCTCGGCTACGGTGTCATGCCGGAAGAGCTGGCGGCCCAGATCGCCCGGCTGGTGACTAACTGCGAATCCTGCACCAACACTTTTGTCCAACACGCCGGCCTCGCCGCCCTTACCGGGCCGCAGGATGATGTCGTCGCCATGGTGGCCGAATTCAAGCGCCGCCGCGACCTGATCGTTGCCGGTCTGAACAGCCTGCCCGGTTTTCAGTGCCGGCTCCCCAACGGCGCCTTTTACGCCTTTCCCAACGTCAGCGACGCCTGCCGTCAGCTGGGATTCGCCGATTCCCGGGAGCTGCAGCAGCACCTCTTGTACCAGGGACAGGTGGCGGTGCTGCCCCGTACCGCCTTTGGCCTGAAAAACGCCGGTGAAACCGGAGAATACCTTCGCTTCTCCTACGCCGCCTCCTGCGAAACCATTGAACGGGGCCTGGAGCGAATCCACCAGGCGCTCACCGCCGGCCACTGACTGCAAAAAAACGCTGCGGACCAGACCCCTGAAGGGTCGCGTCGCAGCGTTTTTTTATAACCAGCCTTACCAAACAGTTTCGGCACCTGGCGCACCGCAAACTGCTTCTGCGGTTAACTTACACCGCCGTTGTGTTTGTCAATGGCGTCGCACATCCGCCGCAATCCTTTTTCGATGATCGCCCGGGGCATCGCCAGATTCAGGCGCACAAAGCCTTGGGCGTTGCCCACAAACAGACCATCGCCCCCCTCCAGCAAAACACCGGCCTCCTGGGCAAAAAACATCGGCAGGTCCTCCACGTCCGGCAGACACCGGTTCAGATCCACCCAGGCCAGATAAGTGGCCTCCGGGATGCGGCAGACCGCGGCGGGCAAGCGGGTAGCAAGGTAATCCGTCACCAGCCGGAAGTTATCATCCAGATAGGTCCGCAGCTGTTCCAGCCACTCCCCGCCATGTTGGTACGCCGCCTGAGAAGCGGTGAGCGACAGGGGATTCACCAGACCGATCAGCTTGTCATGGGCCGCTATTTGTTTCCGCACCGCGGCGTCCCGGACAATGAGGTTGGAAAACATCAGTCCGGCCAGGTTGAAGGTCTTGCTGGCCGCCATGCAGGTAATGAGTTTGGGATAATCCGGTAGAACTTTGGCCGTGGGAATATGGGTTTTACCCTGGCGGATCAGGTCGCAGTGGATCTCGTCCGAGACCAGCCACAGTCCGTATTTCTCGGCAATGGCGCCCACCCGCTTCGTCTCCTCCTCCGTCCACATCCGGCCGGAAGGGTTGTGAGGATTGCACCACAACAGCAGCTTCACCTTAGGATCCGCCGCTTTTTGCTCCAGATCCGCAAAATCAATGGTGAACCAGCCGTTGTCATTTTTTAGCGGTGAACAGACCAGTTCCCGCTGATTGAAGGTGGCCGCGTGCTTAAAATAGCCGTAGGCCGGGGTTGTAATCAACAGTTTTTCGTCCGGCGCGGTCAAATCACCGGTCAGTTCGTACAAAGCCGGAATCACCCCCGGCGTGAACATCAGCTGTTCCAGGGAGAAGCTCCAGTCATACCGCCGCCGGCACCAGTCAGAAAAGGCCTCGTAATAATCCGCGTCAAACACCATGCTATAACCGAAAATCCGCCGGTCAACCCGGTCCCTGATGGCCTGGCAAACCTCCGGCGGCGTGGCAAACTCCATATCCGCCACCCACATGCGCACGAAATCCTCGTCCCCATAGGGAAACTGCATCTCCGGGCCGGCTTTGAAGATATAGCCCCGGAAACCGTCCGTATTCAGCGCGTTGGTCTTTCTGCGATCAATAATCTCATCAAAATTATACTGCATCGGATTCCCCTCCATCATCTTGAGCTGCCCGTGGCTCCGGCTTCCATTTCCCGTCGAAAAGCTCCCGCCCATATTCCAAAGGGCAGTGAATATCTTTATTCAATTTTGGTTTATACCTTCCGCTCCCCCTGTAGGTAATTATAAAAGACCGGCTCGCCAATCACAAGTCACTATGATTATAAGTTGCTCATGAATTGGCTAACGTATTCCCCTGCCCCGGCCTATTTGACACCTATTCCAAAACGCCGTCGCGGTTGCCCTGAGTGCCGATCCCGAAGTAAAAATTTACGGCGTGGCGTAATCTTTCGGCCACAACAGCGGGCAAAAACAAGCATGCCGCAAAACGCTACAGGAAAACGTTTTGCGACACACTTATTTTGGGATTCACGGAACTATACTCTTTGGTTTTCAATCAGTTGCTGAAAGCGCAGCGCACCATTGGACATCATCACGAGACCCATTCCAAAGGTCTCCTCATCCACCAGGAATTTGGTGTTGTGTCCCGGGAAAACGCAGCCTTTTTCCGTATTTTTTATTCCCAGGTAAAACATACAGCCCGGCACCTTCTCCAGATAATACGAAAAATCCTCCCCACCCATGCTGGGATCAATCGCAACGGCGGTTCCCGGTCCATAAACCGCATCCGCCAGAGAGGCCAGTTCCGCCACACAATCAGCGGTATTGACTGTACTGGGGTAACCCCACGTATAACGCACCTCAGCGGTGCAGGCCTCCGCTTCACTGATTTTGGCGGTCAGCGACTGGATCTGTTCGTGAATTTTCTCCCGGTTTTCTTTGGTATAAGTACGCACCGTGCCGCCGATGGTCACGGTATCGGGGATAATGTTGTCCGCCGTTCCGGCATGAATCCGGGTAACTGAAACCACCGCCATCTCTGTCGGAGAAATGCCCCGTGACACAATCTGCTGCATCGCCGTAACAATCTGTATGGCCACCGGAATCGGATCAATGCATAAATGAGGGCTCGATGCGTGTCCGCCCTGCCCGCGCACCACAATCTCAAAGCAGTCGGCGTTGGCCGACGAGGCCCCGGCCAGCAAGCCCACACGCCCCGCCGCAACGATGGGAGCAACGTGCTGCCCAAGGATAGCGTCCACACCATCCAAAACCTTTGCGTTTACCAGCTCCACCGCGCCTCCCGGCGGCTGCTCTTCCGCATGCTGAAACAGGAACACAAAGCTCCCTTTCAAGTGCTCGCGGTTTTTGCTGAAAATGCTCAACACCCCCAGCAACATGGCGGTGTGGGCATCGTGTCCGCACGCATGCATCACGCCTTCCCGGCAGGAAGCATACTCCAGTCCGGTCAGCTCCGGCATGCTGAGTGCGTCAATGTCGGCCCGCAGGGCAATCACCGGTCCCGGCTTCCCGGTATCCAGCCGGGCCACCAAACCGGTGGGGGCCGGACGGGTTATTTTTACATGTGGCATTTTCCCAATTTCACGGACCAGATACTCCGTAGTCTCAAATTCGCGGAAAGAAATTTCCGGATATTGATGAAAATGCTGCCGCCAGGCTAAAACCTGCGGCAAAATTTCCTGGATGTCTTTCTCAAATACCGGCTTCATGATTCCCCTCCGTCCCCTTGCCCTTAATCAGCTTCTGAAACCGGATGGCCGCATTCAGCATAACCGAAATTCCAACGCCGAAGGATTCTTCATCCACCTGAAATTTGGTGTTATGTGTCGGATAAACACAATCCATTTCTTCGTTACGGACACCAAAGAAATAAAAACACCCCGGGACTTTCTCCAGGTAGCGGTAGAAATCTTCCCCACCCAGTCCCGGGTCTATCGTTTCGGCCGTTCCCGGGCCGTACAATTCATCCGCAACATCCATCAGAACCTTCGTAAAATCTGCCGTATTGCGCATGCTGTCATAACCCCGGGAATAGCTGTAGTTCACATCCATACCAAACGCACCAGCATATTTTTGCGCAATTTGCCCAATCAATTTTTCAATGAGCTCCCGGATTTCCCCGGAATAGGTGCGCACCGTTCCCCTGATCACCGCCGTATCTGGAATCACATTGAAGGCCGTTCCGGCATTGAACTGCGTGACGCTCAAAACCGCATGTTCTTTGGCCGGGACATGCCGGGCAACGATATTCTGCAGCGCCGTGACAATTTGCGCTCCCACCGGAATCGGGTCCAGGCAGAGCTGGGGGGACGACGCGTGTCCGCCCCGGCCGACCACCGTCACTTCGAACACATCGCTGTTGGCGGTAATGTATCCCGGCCGTGTGCCGATACGCCCCGCGCGGATTTTCGGTCCGGCATGCTGCCCGATAATCGCATCCACCCCGGCGAGTACCCCCTTTTCCACCAATTCTTTGGCGCCGCCGGGAAAGACTTCTTCCGCTGCCTGGAAAATAAACACAAACGAGCCTTCCAGCTCCCGGCGGTGTTCATGCAAGACCGCAGCGGCCCCCATCAGCATGGCCGTATGGGCATCATGACCGCAGGCATGCATCACCCCTTCATGGCGGGACGCAAACGGAACTCCGCTGTTTTCCGTCATGCGCAGCGCGTCGATATCGGCCCGCAACGCAATGATCGGCCCCGGCTTTCCGCCGGTTAACCGGGCCACAATGCCGGTAGAAGCTATTTTTTCACAAACAAGGTCACGGAATGGCCTCAGCTGCTCCAGCAGATATGCCGTTGTACTGACCTCCTCAAACGAAACCTCCGGATACTGGTGAAGATGCCGCCGCCATTGTTTTACCTGCGGCAGCACCGCTTCAATACTGTCCCTGAAATGATTCATCCCTTCGCACCCCTAGATCTTCAAATTATCGAAGAACCCCCCGTCCTTCTTCCTACAAATTAGTTGGCCTTCTTCCGGGCGGCAGCCGCCTGCCGGTACCGGTCCACCTCCTGCTCGGAGCAGTAAATCCAGTGGTCCGGCGCTACCTCAAACATCCCGGTCGATACGCCTGACGGATATTTATGAAGGGAAGCATCATAATCCACCCTCTTCCGTTGCTTTTCCCTGCGCAGGTCCGTCACCGGCGAGGCCGAGAGCAGCGAAACGGTATAAGGATGAAGCGGGCACCGGTAAAGCTCGTCGGAAGACGCCATCTCCAGAATCTTCCCGTCCTTCATGACCACAATGCGGTCACTGATATATTTTACCATCGCCAAGTCGTGGGCGATAAACAGAAATGTCATTTCTGTTTCCTTCCTGAGCTTAATGAGCAGGTTGACAATCTGCGCCTGAATGGATACATCCAGGGCTGAGAGGCATTCATCCGCGATAATAAAATCCGGCTTGACGCACAGCGCCCGGGCAATTCCGATTCGCTGGCATTGTCCCCCGGAGAATTCCGTCGGATACCGGTTGGCGTACGAACGGTTGATGCCGACAGTATCCAGCAATTCATTCACTCGTCGGTTGACCTCCTCATCCGTTTCACAGATATGGTGCAGCCGAAGCGCATCGCCAAGGATATTTTTCACCGGAATGCGGGGATTCAACGACGCAAACGGGTCCTGAAAGATCATTTGCATGGACTTGCGGAATTCCAACACCGCTTTTCGGCCGGTGACCCGGCTGATATCCTGGCCCTTATACAAGACGGTTCCGGCCGTGATGTCCTCCAACTTAATCAGCGCGCGGCCCGTGGTCGATTTCCCGCTACCAGACTCTCCAACCAGGCCCAGCGTTTCTCCCTTGTAAATCTGAAAAGAAATGTCGTCAATGGCCCGGACCTCGCCCTTCTTGCCGGGATTATACACTTTTTGCAGGCTGCGGACTTCCAAAAGCACTTCCCTATCCGGCTGCGCCGCTGCTACCCCCATACACCGACACCTCCTCCCCACTCTGATAAAAAGACCGGAACACTTCATGCCGCCGCAAAATCTCCTCCGGCGGCGCCACCTTTGGAGCCGCCGGATGCAGCAGCCAGGTGGCTGCATAATGCGAGACGCTCACCTTGAAAAGCGGTGGTTTTTCCTCGAAATCAATGGCCAAAGCAAACGCATTCCGGGGCGCAAAAGCGTCTCCCCGGGGCATTTGCAGCAAATTGGGCGGCGCCCCGGGAATATTGTACAACGTGTCATCCCTCGTGTCCAAAGAAGGCATTGAACAAATCAGCCCCCAGGTGTACGGATGCTGCGGATGGTAAAAAATTTCCTCTGCCGTACCGATTTCCACGATCCTGCCGGCGTACATCACCGCCACCCGATCGGCGACATGGGCCACCACACCCAGATCGTGAGTAATAAAAATCACCGACATATTCAATTTTTGTCTCAGCTCATCAATCAGGTCCAGGATCTGAGCCTGAATGGTCACATCCAATGCCGTAGTCGGCTCATCGGCAATGAGAATATCCGGCTTACAGGCCAGTGAAAGAGCGATCATCACCCGCTGCCGCATACCGCCGGAGAACTGATGGGGATAATTTTTGCTGCTTTCCTCCGGATTTCTGATGCCCACAAGGTTGATCAGGTTGACCGCTTCCCGCAGGGCCTCTTCCTTTGACAGGCGCTGATGCTTTATGATCGATTCGGCAATTTGCCGGCCCACCGTCATGGTCGGATTCAGAGAAGTCATCGGATCCTGAAAAATCATGGCGATTTTTTTTCCCCGGACCTTTTCCATTTCCGTTTCCGGCAGCTCCAGCAAATTTCGCCCCTGGTAAATTATTTCCCCGTGTTCGTACCGGGTACTGCTTTTCGGCAGCACCCGGTTAATGGCTTTGACCGACACCGACTTGCCGGAACCCGATTCGCCGACAATGGCCAGCGTCTCCCCCTTTTTTAAATCAAAAGTCACACCCTGGACGGCGGATACCTTACCGTCCAGCGTTTGAAATGAAATACTTAAATCCTTAACACTCAATATCGTTTCCTTCATAACGCTACTCCCCCCTGAATGCCGCGGAAGCGGCGCTCTGCCCATGGGCAGGGCGCCGGCCAGTCTACTCCCATTCACCAGTCTTGTTATTTGGCCTCAAGAGTCCACTCGTGAAGATCGACCAGGGAACCATCCCAGAAGTCTCTGATGCCACCCTTCAGGTTCTTGCTCTGGGCAATGATATAATCCGGCGCATACAGCGAGGTAATGAACTGCTGTTCTTTCATGTATTTTTGAATCTCGCTGTATGCAGCTTTCCGCTGCTCCGCGGAAGTCATGGACGCGGCATCCAGCATCATTTTGGTCAGCTTGGGATCATTAATGTGCGCATAGTTGTTGCTGCCCCCCGGCACGAAATAGGAGCTGTAATCCGGGTCCACCGACAGTCCGTAGCCGATCAGGATCATTTGATACTCCCCTTTGCGGGCCCGAGTCAGCAGCGTCGGGAAATCCAGCTTTTCCTGCTTGACGTTCAGTCCCACGGCCTTTAAGTCCTGCTGGATCAAATCCGCCGACTGCTCCCGGAGCACATTGCCAAGGGGAACCGACAGCACCAGCTCTTTGGAGGTGTCAAACCCGGACTCGGCCAGCAGTTGTTTTGCCTTTTCCGGATCAAAGGGCACCGGTGTCACATTTTTATCATAGGCATCGCAGGCCGGCGTATAAATCGTGGGTACCAGCTGCGCCGCTCCCTTGTAAAGCTGGTCAACCAGCTGCTGCCGGTTGATCGCCGTAGTCACGGCCTGCCGGAATTTCGTATTGAACTCTGGAAGACCGTTGTTGACATCCAGGTACTGTCCCATCAGGGCCGGAACCGTTCTGACCGTCAACTTGCTGTCTTTCTTCAGCATTTCCAGGTCTTTGAGGGGAACGATTCCGATGCCGCCTCCGGCCACCATCTGAATATTGCCCGACTTCAGTTCCGTAACCAGATTGGTGCCGTTCATAATGCGAATAAAAATTTTCTTCAGCTTCGGAGTACCTTGATAATAATCGGCATTGGCCGTATACTCCACATGGTCGTTGGTTTTATAAGTGACGAATTTAAACGGTCCGCTGGTGACGGTCGGCTTGGTTGCCGCCTCAGAGGTTCCGATGGCCGATGGCTCAATGGTTTCGAAAATATGCTTGGGAACAATGAACACCTCAAACCCTAAAAAGCTTTTCAGATAGTTGGGGTCCATCGGCGTTTTGGTTTTCAGCGACACCGTCCGGTCGTCCACCGCCGTCACACCGGAAATGGAGGTGGCTCCTGCCGGCAGCTGCCCCTGATCATCAACCCCCTCCAACATCTTAATATAACTTCCCTTAGAATTTTCTACCTTGGGATTGGCGATCAAATTCAACGTATAAACGACATCCTGGGCCGTGACCGGCTTGCCGTCAGTCCATTTGGCCTTCGGGTTGATCTTGATGATGTAATTCTGGTTGTCTTTGCTCTCAAAGCTTTCCGCCAGCGCCGGCGTAAACTTATTCGGTTCCGGCATGCCCAGTAGCGTGTCATACATAAACCGAATGGCAAACTTACCGGCGATGCCGGGATGCATCAGCGGATTAAAAAATTCCGGCGGATTGGCCATACCAATATACAGCGTATCCGAGCCCGTTTTTGCTTTTTCTTTCTCCTTGTCCCCCTTGCCACAGCCGCCCAGCAGCACTGCCAGCAGCAGCACTGCCACCACTCCCGGCAGCCAGCCCCTCTTCCCTCTCAGCCAATTCAGCAAACTCATATTTTTCTACCCCTTCCCCTTGTGGTCTTTTTTCGGATGACCGGCGGCCGCCTCACTTGGAACCGCCGCCAACTGCATCGTTTAAGCCATCTCCTAAGAAATTAATGGTCAAAACAGCCACCAAAATCGCCACCCCCGGTGGAATCCATCTCCAGGGCTCTTCCGAAAGAATCGTCAGCGACTGGGCACTGGTCAGCATATTTCCCCAGCTGGCCGCGGGCGGCTGCACCCCCATGCCGAGAAAGCTTAACGACGCCTCCATTAAGATTGCCGAGGCAATGCCAAAGGTGGCGTTCACCAGGATCGGCGACAGCACATTGGGCAAGATGTGCCTAAAGACAATCGTGTACGGCGAATAGCCGGTGACAATCGCCGACGCAATGTAATCCAGCGACTTGACCCGGAGGACCTCCCCCCGGACCAGGCGGCAGATGGGCGGCCAGCCCATAAAACCCATCACCAGCATCACCGTCAGCATATTGGGACCGATCAGGCTCACAATCACCATGATAATCATAAAATGCGGATACGCCATAAAAACTTCGGTTACCCTCATCAGCACGCTGTCCACCAGTCCGCCGAAATAGCCGGACAGCAGCCCCAGCGCAATTCCGATCGAAGCGTAAATCAGCACCGATCCCACTCCCACAATCAACGAGACCCGTGAACCGTAAATCAAGCGGCTCAACACGTCACGCCCCACATCGTCCGTACCCAAAAGATGCGTCCCGGACGGCGACGCGGCAAAAGTCCCCACCGTCTGATTGGGATTAAAGGGCGAAAGGACCGGCGCCAGGATCGCAATCAGTACAATCCCCAAGAACAAAACCAGGCTCACCAACGCCACCCGGTTCTGGCAGAAGCGCCGCCAGGTCATCCTACCCCAGGATTCTGCCGTTTCTTCGGCGACAGGCGCCGGTTTCCTGCCGGTTTCGTTCGCAAACGGCTCCGCCGTCAGTTCACCCAGTGAGCCCGGATTTCCCACCAGCACCAGTTTTTCCGTATTCATCAGACGCTCCCCTCACTTCTCATACCGGATACGCGGATCAATCACCGCATACAGTACATCCACCAGCAGGTTCGCCAGCAGAACCGTTACCGCCGACAAAATCACAATCGACATCAAAATCGGGTAATCCCGGGAATGAATGGCCGCCACCGTCAAAGATCCAATGCCCGGCCACTGGAAAATCTGTTCCGTGACCACCGCGCCGCCGATCACCTTCGGCAGATCGGTCCCGATCACCGTCACGATGGGAATCAAAGAGTTCCGGCAAACGTGCGCCAGCAGAATTTGTACTCCGGACAGACCTTTCGACACCGCCGTTCGGATGTAGTTCTGCTCCAGCACATCCAGCACGCTGGCCCGGACGTAACGGATCATATTGGCAGAGAACTGCGACGCCATCACCATCACCGGCAGCACCAAATGCATTCCCTGACTGATCCAGTCATTCTCCTCCCCCAAGACTCCCATTCCCCCCGTGGGGAAAAGATCCAGCTGCACCGCCAGTACATAAATCAGCGCCAGCCCCAAAAAGAAGGGCGGAAAAGACACATTAAAAAAAGTCCAGCCAATGATCATCCGGTCCAGCAGCGAGTTTTTCTTCAGCGCCGAAACAATTCCCAGCGGAATGGCCATCAGATACGCCACCAGCAGACTCAGGCTCATTAACAGCAGCGTGGGATTCAGCCGCTGCGAAATAATCTCACCCACCGGCTGCCGGTTACTGAACGAGAAGCCCAGATTTCCGCCGGCCAGATTTTTCATCCATTCCCCGTACTGTACCACCCAGGGCTTGTCCAAGCCGAGAGACATCCGCGTCAATTCAATCTGCGCCGGGGTCATATCCGGCGAAATATACATATCCGCAGGGTCACCCGGAGTCAGGTGCACTAATAGGAAGGCTCCCACAGAAATCAGAAATAACACAGGAACGGAAATAATCAGCCTTTTTACCACATAAGCCCCCACGTGCAATCTCCCCTCTCACAAATCCAGCACTACCATTTCCTCATATCTCTATAAACCGCTCTCGCTCCATCCCAGCCTCCCCCCAACGCATAAAACCCTCTGTCTGCAACACGGATTTAGCTCACGCAGAAAATAAAAAGCAATGGCGCCTTTCGCGCCATTGCCTAGCCCTATTATCACATTCGTCGCCCGTTTTGTCAAG
Organism: Patescibacteria group bacterium; assembly: GCA_035560935.1. Taxonomy (GTDB): domain Bacteria; phylum Bacillota; class Negativicutes; order Sporomusales; family Sporomusaceae; genus DATMYQ01. The sequence continues at coordinate 16,138 of DATMYQ010000256.1, forward strand.
GAAACAAGCATTACACGTTTTATTGTAATTAGCCTAATTTTTCGGAACATTGTAATCTTTTCCTTTGTCTGTCCAAAGAGGTATTGCGAATTCGTCCTCTCTCCAAGGACTAATTCAGTGTTTTTTTGCCTCCAGTCACGCCAGCAAGGGCATACCGCATCTGGCGGGTATTTTGAAACCTTCCCGGACATTCAATGCACCTACGGCTTCAGATACACGATGACCGGCGTGACATACAACAGAATACCAAGGACACAGGCTGCAACAATTCCCGGCTTTGCCGGCAGGCCCTCCTTCAGGACAAATTCGCCGCCCAGCCGCGCCAGCCAAAATACCGCGACGCCCAGAAGCAAATCCCGTCCTAAATCCGTCGTGGTCAATTCCTGAGAATAGCGCAGGCTGATGTACGCCACGAGGATCATGAAAACAATCACCGCCACATTAAACATTTGCATAATCGCGCGATTGAGGGCGGACATTTTCGGAAGCTCCTCCCGCCAGTTGATAAACCGGAATCGCCAAAACATCAAGTGGAAAAAAGCAAAGGCCACATGGTAAATACCGCCCACCAGCAGCATCATTTCCGCCATCTTCATGAATCTTCCCTCCCTGTACCCGCCGGGAAGAAGCTCTTTTCCCGGCCGCTCCGTTTCATTTTTATTGCTGGGATTCTACAGGATGCGCAGTCCAATTCCTGGGTACAGTTGGAACAGGTTACAATACCGATACGAGTCATTCTGAGTCCTCCTT
>DATMYQ010000257.1:0-10128 GCA_035560935.1 Patescibacteria group bacterium
GAAGTGACGCCCGGCCAATATTGGCCGGGCGTCACTTCTATGGTTTCTATTCAGATTCCGCTTTTTTCTCCACCGCCGCCAATGCGACCACTTGATCATTTTCGCCGGTTTTCATCAGTTTTACTCCCTGAGTATTCCGGCTGATCACGGAAATGTCGTCAATATCCATACGGATGACAATGCCGTCGCTGGTAATCAGCATCAGCTCCTGTCCCGGTTTGACAACTTTGATTCCGACCACCAGACCGGTTTTTTCCGTTACTTTCAGATTAATGACACCTTTGCCGCGGCGACCGGTAACCCGATACTCTCCGACGTTGGTTCTTTTGCCGTAACCCTCGGAGGTTACCGTCAGTACTTCACCGTCTTTTTTCACCGTATCCATGCCGATGACTTCGTCGCCTTCATCCATCGTGATCCCTTTCACCCCGTGAGCGGTACGGCCCATCGAGCGAACATCCGTTTCCGGGAAGAAGATGGCTTTGCCGCCCTTGGTTCCCATCACGATATGCTGATCACCGGTAGTCAGCTTCACGCCAATCAAATTGTCGTCATCGTCCAGCGAAATGGCGATAATACCGCCTTTGCGGGCCGTATCGTAATCGGTCAGTTCCGTCTTTTTGATAATCCCCTTCTGTGTGGCCATGAACAGGTATTTTCCGGGCGAGAACACTTTCACCGGAATTACGGCCGTAATCGTCTCACCTTTTTCCACCGGCAAGAGATTAATAATCGCGGTTCCTTTAGCCGTACGGCTGGCTTCCGGCAATTCATAGCCTTTTAACCGATATACCCGGCCCCGGGTGGTAAAGAAGAGGATATTGTGGTGTGTCGTGGCCACAAACAAATGTTCAACAAAGTCTTCTTCTTTCGTACCCATGCCGGTGACGCCGCGCCCACCCCGCTTTTGATTACGGAACGTATCCATCGGTAAACGCTTAATATAGCCATGATGCGTCAGATTGATAATGATGTCTTCTTCGGCAATCAGGTCTTCATTTTCCAGTTTGGACAGATCACTGGTGATGACGGAACGGCGCGGATCCGCAAACCGTTTTTTCACATCCAGCAGTTCTTCCTTGATCAAATTCAACACTTTTTTCTCATCCGCCAGGACAGATTCCAGCCATTCAATGGTTTCCAGAATGTCCTTGTATTCTGTATCAATTTTTTCCCGTTCCAGTCCGGTCAACCGTTGCAGGCGCATTTCCAGAATGGCCTGGGATTGTTTCTCGCTGAGGGAAAACTGGGTCATTAACGCTTCCCGCGCCATATCCGCCGTATGGGACCCGCGAATGGTTCGAATCACTGCATCCAAATGATCCAGCGCAATTTTCAAACCTTCTAAAATATGTGCCCGGGCCCGGGCTTTGTTCAGCTCAAACACCGTACGCCGGGTGACCACTTCTTTTTGATGTTCTATATAATAGTGCAGTACTTCATAAAGATTCAGCGTCCGGGGCTTACCGTCCACCAACGCCAACATGTTGACACCGAATGATTCCTGCATTCGGGTATGCTTATACAATTGGTTCAGCAGAACATCGGCATTTACGTCTTTGCGCAATTCGATTAAAATCCGCATCCCTTTGCGATCGCTTTCATCGCGCAAATCGGTGATACCTTCCAGGGTTTTTTCCCGAACCAGTTCGGCAATATGTTCAATCAGCTTGGCTTTATTCACCTGATAGGGAATTTCGGTAACCAAAATTCGCTGTTTGCCATTGCTCATCAGTTCCACCCGCGCCTGAGCCCGGGTTTTTACACTGCCCCGACCGGTGGTATAGGCCTGGCGAATGCCTTCCCGGCCCAAAATCAGACCGCCAGTGGGAAAATCCGGACCCTTGATGACCATCATCAGGTCCGCAATCGTCACTTCGGGATTGTCGATCATCATAATGACGCCATCGACCACCTCACCCAGGTTGTGGGGAGGAATGTTAGTCGCCATGCCGACGGCAATCCCGGAAGAACCGTTGATCAGTAAATTGGGCACCTTCGCCGGCAATACCGTCGGTTCTTTTAATGATTCATCATAGTTCGGCGTAAAATTGACAGTATCCTTGTCGATATCCGCCAGCATTTCTTCCGCCATCCGGGACATCCGGACTTCGGTATACCGCATGGCCGCTGCCGAGTCACCATCCACCGAGCCAAAGTTACCATGACCATCAACCATCAGGTAACGGGTGGAAAAATCCTGCGCCAGACGAACGGTAGCGTCATAAACTGACGAGTCGCCGTGCGGATGATACTTACCCAAAACTTCCCCGACGATACGGGCGGATTTTTTATAAGGTTTGTTAGGAGTCATACCCGCTTCATGCATCGCGTATAAAATCCGCCGGTGCACTGGTTTAAGACCGTCCCGGACATCCGGCAGTGCCCGCATGACGATAACGCTCATGGCGTAATCAATATATGAATTTTTCATTTCTTCTTCGATTCGTACCGGTAAAACTTTGCCTAAACCAAAATCCACATTCTCACCTCAACCATCATTTCATTCCCGGGAGCGCAAGCAGTCACGGGACTAATTAGGGAAACGCATCAGGCCGTTCCCATGCTTTCAAAACGGCATGGATGCTCGTCACTCCAAAACATTATCGTCTTCAGAAAAATTCCCCAAACATTATATTTCCCTATTCATGGCGGAAAATCCTCTTTTTATTGTTTTTTGGTTTTAAAACTGCCGGTAAAATGTTAAAATACTAATCAAAGACCTTCATATCACTACATACATAAGGGGGATTCCTATGAGCTATTCTATTTTGACGATCAACCCCGGCTCCACGTCCACCAAGTTGGGCCTGTTCCGGGACACGCAGGAAGTTTTGACGGAAAATATCAGTCACAGCGCCGAAGAACTGGCGCCGTACCCGACCATTACCGATCAGTTGGACTACCGCCTGCAAAAAATCACGGAATTTTTTGCCGCGCATCAGCTGTCCGACAGCGATTTTTCCGCCGTAGTCGGCCGGGGAGGCCTGCTCAAACCCGTTATCAGCGGCACTTACCAGGTCAATATGGCCATGCTGGATGATTTGAAAAACAGCCGTTTCGGCGAACACGCCAGTAATTTGGGCGCGATTCTTGCCGCCGGCATTGCCGCCCGGGCCAATTGCCCCGCGTTTATTGTCGACCCGGTGGTGGTGGACGAGCTGGCGCCGGTGGCCCGCCTGACCGGCCGCCCCGAAATCAATCGCCGCAGCATTTTCCACGCTTTGAATCAAAAAGCGGTCGCCAAGCGTTTCGCTAAAAGCATTAACCGCCCTTATCCGGAATTAAACCTGATCGTTACCCATCTGGGCGGCGGCATTTCTGTCGGCTGCCATCATCAAGGCCTGGTAGTGGAAGTAAACAACGCCTTGGACGGTGACGGGCCGTTCACGCCGGAACGGGCCGGAACGCTGCCGGCCGGACAATTCGGCGAAATGATCCTGGATGGCCGCATTACCCGGGCCAATATCGGCCGTCAGCTGGCTGGCAAAGCCGGCTTAGTGGCTCATCTCGGCACCAATGACGTTCGTCAGGTGGAGGCCCGGATGGCCGACGGCGATGCCGACGCGACTGCAGTATTGGATGCGATGATTTACAATATTGCCCGCCACATTGGCGCTGCCGCCATTCCCGTCTGCGGCAAGGTCGATCATATCCTGCTCACCGGTGGTATTGCCCATTCCCGTTATCTGACGGAAAAACTAGTGAAATATGTAGAATTTATCGCGCCGGTAACCATCCTTCCCGGCGAAGACGAGCTGCAGGCACTGGCGGAAGGTGCCTACCGGGTACTGTCCGGTGAAGAGTCCGCCCGGGAGTATATTTAGGAATCCGCCTCCGTTTTTTTACTGAATTTATCAGCTCCGGTATATTCAAGGACCCGTGAGAACAAACATTCTCACGGGTCCTTGTCTGCCTTTCAATAAGACCCTGCCTTTGGGCACTTTGCCGTTTTTACCCTGCCCAGCTGCAAACCACAGAAGCTAAGCGGGCGCATCGTCCATCACCGATACATTCCCTTCCGTATCACAGCGGATGATTTTATTCCGGTTGTTCAATTTGGTTTTCAGTTCCACCCGGTTACCCCAAAGTACCGCCACATATTTGATCGTTTCCTTGGCGTAACCCATTTCCAGCTCCCGTCCGTCATAATCATGCTCCAAGACCAGTACGCTATTGTCCACGCCAATCACGGAAATCACAGGAACCGACCCCAGCCCCACCGCATTGGCCAGCTGATCACGAATCGGTTTCCAGCCTTCTTCATCCGCCGTTTCCGATACCACCAGATCCACACCCCGCACCCGGTAGGCGAACAGATGCAGTTCTTCGCAAAGTTCCCGGTTCAAATAACGCCGGATGAAAGAATTATCCCGATCATTGGCACGGATTTCCATAATTTTAGCATCACCACCCTGCTTCGCCAAATACTCAAACATTTTAAATCCGACAAAGTAGGGGTTGAGACGTCCTTCATGGGGCCGGACCACCAGATTGTGCCGCTGCAAAAATTCCAAATGCAGCGATTGCGGCAATTCCAGTTTGTTCAGCAGCCGGTAATGCCAATAGCTGGCCCAGCCTTCATTCATAATTTTTGTTTCAATCTGCGGCAGAAAATAAAAACTCTCTTCCCGGACCATGCCCACCAGATCCTTCTCCCAGTCTTCCAACCGGCTCCGCTTAGCCAAAAATCCCAGCAAATCATCTTTCAGCCGCACGGGTACCGTTTCCTTATCTTCTTTTTCCCGCTGAGTCCGGTCAGGCAGCTTCCCTTCCCCCTGCCGCCGCACCTGATAACGCAGTGCATGGGCCGCATCCAAAATTCGTTCCACTTTGGCCGCCCCCAAACTGGGGTCCTGAATATAGCTCCGGACCCGGTCCGCATGCGCCTTAAACGTTTCCACCGTCAGTTCGGCCCGGGTGCCTTCCCGAAACAGGCGGTTGCTTTTGAAAAAATCATTGTGGCCGTACACATGGGCCATGGTTAAAATTTGCAGCAGCAACGTGTTGTCTCTCATCAGATACGCCAGACAGGGGTTGGAGTTGATCACCAGTTCATAGGGCAAACCGGTCAGATTGTACTGATAAAATGTTTTTTGCCGCTCGTAAGCCTTGCCGAAACTCCAGTGGGGATAATGCGACGGCATACCCACATACGCCTCATAACACAACATATCTTCGTAACTGCAGGTTTCAAAAATCTGTTCATAGCAATCCAGTCCCGCTTCCTTTGCCAGGACCTCAATCCGCTGGTTCCACTCTTCCAGTTCGTTCAGGCTGTATTCCGTCATGGTGCCTCACCTCCGGTTTCCCCGTCCTTTTCCAGCACTCGCCGGAAGGCCGGCCAGATGTCTTCCTTACCCCGCATATTGACCATAACAAAATTATCCGCCTGTAGATTTTTTTCAAATTCCCGCCGGAACGTATCACCATACATTACACTTGGCAAAATTTCCCCGTAACCAAACAGATTGCAGACTTTGACCAATTCCCGGGCAAAACCCAGCGCTTTAGGATTATCACCTTCCCAATTGTCGCCGTCGGTGCAATGAAACGCATAAATGTTCCAGACCGAAGGACTGTAGCGCTGTTCAATAACCTCCAGCGCTTTGGCATAACCGCTGCTGATCATGGTGCCGCCGGATTCGCCCTGATGAAAAAACTCCCGTTCGTTGACTTCTTTGGCCGTGGTGCTGTGGGAAATAAAAACCACTTCCACCTCCTGGTACTTCCAGCGAACAAACTGATACAACAAAAAGTAAAAGCTACGGGCCAAATATTTTTTACTCTGGTCCATGGATCCCGACGTATCCATAATACAGATCACGGCCGCGTTGGAGTTGGTGCGGATATCAACTTTGGTCCGGAAATAACGCAGATCATCTTCCCGGAAAGGCACCCGTTCCACTGGCGCACCCGGATCAATCCCCTCTGCTGTTAACTGCTCCAGATTTCGCTGAATCCCCTGTTCCCGCTTTTTCTTTTCGATGACAGTCCGCTTCTTGGCCAGTTTAGGCGGAATTCCCTTGCGCTGGTAGCCGGACCGTTTACTAAATCGTTCACTTTCTTCCAGTGAGAATTTTTTCCGTTCCATATCCGGCAATTGTAAATCCTCGAACAGGTATTTGACGATTTCCTCCATGGTGATTTCCGTTTCATATATGTCTTCGCCCGGTTCATTGCCGGGACCACCGCTGCCCGGTGCTTTTTGCTCACCGGTCTGACCTACCACCTGCTCTCGTTCCTCCTGACCATTGCCGGCGCCGACACCACCGGAGTTATCACCGTAAATAAACTGGTATTCCTTAATTCCCCGGACCGGGATCTTAATTTTTTTGTCGCCGCTCTGACCGATAATGCTTTCTTCGGCAATAATGTCACCCAGATTTTTCTTGATGGATTCCTCCACCAATTGCCGATGCCGCTGCCGGTCCCATTGAGAACGGTCAGAATGGCCGACCCGTCCTTCTTTAAAAATGGCCATGACTCATCCCCCATTCCCGGTTCCCTAGTCAGTCTTTCCAGAGATTATTGGCGGCATATTTTAAAATTACGTTGCAGCAATGGTCACAATACCCATTCCGCTGCATTTCCTCGACCATCGCGTCATACTTGGTATCCTGTTCTTTGTCACGAACCCGGGCCTTGGTAATTACCCGGGACAATTCCTTCACCGACGCCGTCAGTTTTTTCTCGATCGCTTCCTTTAACGGCTCATAGCTGACATAATTAATCTTACCGCCGCTGCGCATGACCGAAAACATGTAGGCGGTAACATCCTGCCGGAACCCCTGGGCCGCTGTGCCGGTAATACCGATCTGTTCCTCTATCGACTGTAAAAATTTCTCGTCGGGTTCCAGTTCCTCACCCGTGTTTTCGTCCTTGATCTTCGTATTGTTGACAAACGCCTCGGAATGGTCCAGATAATTGTTAAACAAACTTTCCGCCTGCTCCCGGTACCCGTAGATAAACGCCCGGGTCACTTCTTTTTCTAATATCTTGTTGTATTCTTTTTTTATAGCATCTTGCAGAAAACCCAGATACCTTTTTTTGTCATCCTCGGAAACCGTCAGTTCTTTCACCGCTTTTACCAACACATCGATCACGGCGATGGGATTAATACAATCATGCTCGGCTTCCGACAAAGCTATATCCAGGCTTTTCATGATAAACCGGGTGGAAATACCGCTCATGCCTTCCCGTTGGGTTTCTTCCCGCAGTTCAAATATATCAACCTTTTTCGTGGCGCCTTTTTCCACGATTTCCTCACCGTTATAAATCTTCATTTTTGTCAGCGGATCCACCTTGGCAGACGGCGCCAAACGGGTCAGGATCGCAAACATCGACGCCACTTCGATGGTGTTGGGTGCGATATGAGCGTTGAAATTACTGTTACGGAGCATTTTTTTATAAATTTTCACTTCCTCATCAAGTTCCATGCAGTAAGGGACTTCCACTTTGACGATCCGGTCCAAAATGGCCTCGTTGGTATGATCGGAACGGAACTTGTTCCATTCCGCCTCATTGGAATGGGCGAGAATAATCCCGTCGAAATAGATCATTGCGCCCTTGCCCGGCGACGGTACCGATTTTTCCTGCGTGGCGGTAATCATCGTATGCAGATATTCCACGTCATTTTTAAACACTTCTATGAACTCAACAATTCCCCGATTACCCACATTGAACGCGCCGTTCAGTGACAGTACCCGGGGGTCGTCCTCCGGATACAGATCCAGCTTGGAAATATCGACCGACCCATACAGAACCGAAGTATCCTGATTATTGGGATCCACCGGCGGCACCACGCCAATCCCTTTGCGGGAGCGAATGGAAAAGTCCGCCACCGTCACCGGATAATGCTCAAATTCCCCGTTATATTCGTTCTTCAGCCGGTAACGGCAAACCGGGCAAAGATCCCCCTCCATTTTCACTCCCAGCGCTTTTTCAAATTCCGGGCGCAAATGCTTCGGTATCAGATGCAACGGCTCTTCCCGCATCGGGCAGTCCTTGATCACATAGATCGACTCGCTCATCTCCAGTGCCCGTTTGATCGCCTCGACAATCGACGATTTTCCCGCACCCACCGGTCCCACCAGATATAGTACCTGACGCGATTCTTCCCCTTTCATGGCGGCAGAATGAAAATACCGCATGATTTTCATCAAGGTCTTGTCAATGCCGAAAAAATCCGGTTTAAAAAACTCATAGCGTTTGATCGTATCATTCCCGTAAATCCGTTTCAACCGCGGATTTTCTTCCGTCTTGACCGTTTCCACGCCCCGGGCGGTCAGCAGCTCGTGCAAGCGCTGATGCGACAACACTATCATTTGAGGATTTTCCTTAACCAGGGCCAGATAGTCCAGCAACGTTCCGGAAAATTGTTGACGTTTGCGTTCTTCCCGATCTTTGTGAATCAACGCGTCAAAATCAAAGCCGGTCATTCTGTCTCCCCCCTCTTGGCAGAGTTCGGCCAAGAACCAAACAAACCATTCCTTGCGGCAGTACTTTCTTTCATTTCCTTATCCGTCGGATAGAAGTACCGGCGCCACACTGCTTTGGCCGCATCTGCTCTTAGTTATATTATCGTCTATGTTGATCTGAATTGAAAGCATTTGCAGTTAGTTCTTTCTATAACATGACTATTGGCAAATAATAAAAACTTTTTCAATTAAAAAACCCCCCACGATATTTCGCTGAGGGTCTTTGTCAATATTTTATACGCGTTGCCGACAAATCATTTTATTGCTCTTCCTCTTCCATCACTTCGTCCGGCAACAACGACACCAGAATTTTATCCACCCGCAGCCGGTCCATGTCCAATACTTCAAACCGCAGACCTCCCCAGTGAAAAAACTCCGCTTCGCTGGGTATCCGGCCCATATATGAGGTAATAAATCCGCCCACGGTATTGTAATTATCCCGGTCTTCTTCCGGCAATTCCTCTAAATCGAAGATTTCCTTAAACTCTTCCACCGAAAGCATTCCATCGATCAGCCAGCTGCCATCGTCCCGCATCAGCACCAACCGTTCCTCGGCGGCTTCATCCGGCATCGGCAGCTCACCAACCAATTCCTCCAGAATATCATGCATCGTCACCAGTCCCAATACGCCACCGTATTCGTCCATGACAATGGCTTCATGGGTGCCGGATGCTTTAAACATTTCCAGTGTTTTTAACGCGCTGGTAAATTTGGGAACAAACAATGGCTCCCGAATATGCTTCTCAATTTGAATCGCGCCGGTATCCATGCCGGCCAGCAACAAATCTTTGACAAACACGATACCGGAAAATTCGTCCAAACTGCCCCTGGCAGCAGGAAAACGGGTATGGGGGCTTTCCCGGATAATTTTTAAATTTTCTTCATCCGGATCATCCAGATCCAGCCAGATCCATTGTGTCCGGGGAGTCATCAGGGCGCTGATTTTCAAATCGCCAAATCGAAATACCCGATCCACCATTTCTTTTTCCGCCAGTTCAAAAGTGCCGGTTTCCGTACCCTGTTCGATTAAAAATTTTACTTCCTCTTCCGTCACTTCCTGTTCCTGCGAGACTTTAAATCCGAACAGTTTCAGAATAAAGGACGTAGACTGACTTAAAAAACTGGCTACTGGTCCGATAATCATCAAAAACACACCCATCGGCCGGGAAACCAGGCAGGCCACGGTTTCCGGATTGTTCAACGCCATCCGCTTAGGAACCAATTCTCCTACCACTAGCGATAAAAATGTAATCACCGTAACCACTAAAAACAAACTAATCGAATCGCTATACACTTCCAGACCGGGAATTTTTTTGATATAGGGGGTCATTTCATGAGATACCGTGGCACCGCCATAAGCACCGGTCAAAATGCCAATCAGCGTAATACCCACCTGTACGCTAGCCAGCATCCGGGTTGAATCCTCGGCAAGTTTCAAGGCCATTTTGGCTCCACTGATTCCTTTATCGGCCATTCTTTCTAAACGACCTCTCCGGGAAGAAATAATCGCCATTTCGGACATCGAAAATAATCCATTAGCAATAATCAGGATACAAATTATAGCGATTTCTGTACCTATACCGTCTGAAGCAGGTTCCAAAACGTATCATCCACTCCTTAGATGCAAATGTATTGAAGAAAATTATAC
>DATMYQ010000258.1:0-16488 GCA_035560935.1 Patescibacteria group bacterium
GAATAGCTGACAACGTCTTCGCGACGGATTGATTGCTGGCGACACAGAGCTTCCAGCGCATCGTCCATAGTGGTCATGCCGAATTTGCTGCCGGTCTGGATCATTGACAACAATTGATGTGTATTGCCCTCCCGGATCAAATTCCGTACCGCCGGTGTCGCGATCAAAATTTCCAGCGCCGCCACCTGGCCGCCACCATTTCGCGGAATCAATTGCTGGGCAATCACGCCTTGCAGTACTCCGGCCAATTGCACTCGGATTTGTTGCTGTTGATCTGCCGGAAACTGATCCACCATTCGTTCCACTGCACCGCCAGCGCTGGCCGTATGAAGAGTGGACAGTACCAAATGACCGGTTTCTGCAGCCGTCAATGCAATCGCCGTCGTGTCCCGGTCCCGCATTTCACCCACCATAATCACATCCGGGTCCTGGCGCAGTGCCCCGCGTAATCCGGCAGCAAAGGAAGCGGCATCCCCCGGAATCTCCCGTTGATGTATCACGGCCCGCCGATGCCGGTGTAGAAATTCCACCGGATCCTCTAACGTAATAATATGACAATTTCGCTCCCGGTTGATCTGCTCCACCATAGCAGCCAAAGTGGTGGATTTCCCACTGCCGGAAGGGCCTGTCACCAATACCAGCCCGCGCCGCAAACGGCTCATTCGGGCAACGATGTCCGGATACGCCATTTCAGCCAGCGTAAGAATGCGGTCCTGGATAATTCGCAAAGCCAACGCCAATTGTCCCTGCTGGCGGAACGCATGAATACGAAAACGCCCCACTCCCCCCAATGTACAGGAAAAATCGCACTGTCCCTGTTGTTGATATTCTTCTTGTTGTGATGCTTGTGCGATTTCCTGCCAAAAAACAGCAAGGTCCTCCGCCGTCAGCGCAGAACCTTCTTCATAAACCAACCCGCCATCCACCCGGAAAACCGGTGGACAACCCGGCGTCAAATGCACATCTGATGCCTGATTGTCCACGGCCCGGCGCAATATCGTACGCAACACCCCTCTTCCCCCTTCGTCAAAACTCTTCATACGCCACCCGCATCACTTCCGCCAGGCTGGTCTGTCCGGCCATCGCCTTGGAAATTCCATCCTGCCGTAAGGGTATCATTCCCTCCTTACAGGCAATAGCCATCAATCGTTCGCCATTCTCCCGGCGCAATACAGCTTCCCGTATCGCCGCCGACATCACCATGACCTCCTGAATCGCCATTCGGCCGCGGTAACCGGTCATGCCGCACTGCGAACAGCCCCGACCCCTAAACAACGTAATGGAATCCTGGGGTCCTGCCTTAATAAACGCCCGTTCGCCTCCCAGTATCTCCGGAACATAACTTTCGCGGCAATCCGGACAAATTTTCCGCACCAGTCTTTGCGCTACAACGCCTCGCAGCGAAGAACCAATCAGAAAAGGTTCTATCTCCATATTCAACAACCGAATAATGGCACCGACCGCATCATTCGTGTGCAGCGTGCTAAACACCAGATGTCCGGTCAACGCAGCGCGGATGGCAATATTCGCCGTTGTATTGTCACGAATCTCTCCCACCATAATGATGTCGGGATCCTGGCGCAATAGGGAACGTAAACCATCGGCGAAATCCAATCCAATCTTTGGATTCACCTGCAGTTGGCTCACACCCTCCAGCCGATATTCAACAGGGTCTTCTACCGTGACCGTGTTGGTCTCTATCGTATTCACTTCCAGCAAAGAGGCATACAGTGTCGTCGTTTTTCCCGAACCGGTGGGTCCCGTCAGCAAAACCATTCCCTGCCCATGGCGGTACAGTTGCTGATACCGTTCCAAATTTACGGCATTAAAACCCAACCGCTCTATCTGCAGCGACATCGTATTTCTGTCCAGTATCCGCAGCACAATAGTCTCACCATGAATTGTCGGCAAAACGGACACACGGATATCCACGTCCCGGTCCATTTCCCGAACTCGGATCCGGCCATCCTGTGGCAGACGTTTCTCCGTGATGTCCAATTCGCTCATGATTTTAATCCGCGACAACATAGCTGCCCGTGCATGTCGGGGAAAGTGAGCCACTTCCCGCAACATGCCGTCAATTCGAAACCGCACCCTCAACTGCTGCTCCTGGGATTCGATATGAATATCACTGGCCTCTTCCCGGATAGCCTGGCTGATTAGCGAGTGCACAATACTGACTACCGGCGCGTTTTCCTCCACGACCGTCATGGAACTCTTTTCTCCCTCGTCTCCCGGCAGTTGCTGCACGGCCGCCTCCACTCGCTGTCGCACCCCATAGGACTGGAGGAGGGCCTGACGAATATCTTTTTCACTGGCAATCACCGGTTCCACTTCGCAGCCCGTTGCCATCCGGATATCATCCATGGCAAAAAAATTCGTCGGGTCCACCATGGCCAGCATCAATTTGCGTCCTTCTTTTTTCACCGGTGCCACGTGATAGCGTTCCGCCAAGGAAAGAGGTACCAGTGCCGCCACTTCCGGCGGTATTGTCATCTCCGCCAGTTCTATATGCGCCAATCCCAGTTGATATTCCAACAGCGCCATCATATTTTCTTCCGTCATATAGCCGAGATCAATAAGAACCTTGCCCAACCGTTCCCCGGTTTTCTTTTGCAGACTCAGGCCGCGCTCCAGTTGTTCCGGCGTCAGGCGTCCCGATTCCAGCAGTAAGTCTCCCAACCGTTTTCGCGTTTTCAGCATCGCTCTCCCCCTTTATTTCCATGCAAACATTTTATTGGCATACGCTCAAGCATACTTACAGGCCGGTCAGTGCCGCCTTTAACGCCTCCTGCATCCTCTGGCGCGGTGCTTCTTGTCCGGTCCACAATTGATAAGCTAAAATCCCCTGCTCCAGCAACATACCGTCACCGCTGACCACTTGATGCCCCCTGGCCTGGGCCCGCTCTAAAAAACGGGTTACCCGCGGATTATAAACCAAATCACACACCACGGCCGCTGGCGCCAATGCCGCCCAGTCCACCGGTGGTTCCTTCGTTACCTCCGGCGACATCCCCAACGGCGTACTGTTAACCAACAGGCTGCAGTCTGCCAAACTCCGGTTCAATACCGAATCCTGCCAACCACAAAGAGTAATATTGGCCATTTGATTAAAGGATGCCGCCAGCTCCTGTCCCCGCTCCGGTGTCCGTGCCACCACCGTGAGTTTTCGGCATCCGGCAACCACCAAACCGGCGACCACCGCCCGGGCGGCACCACCAGCACCCAGCACTACGGCACTCTTACCCTGCATCGTTCGCAAACTGGCCGGCAGTGCCGCCATAAAGCCGCCCGCATCCGTATTATGGCCAGTCACCCGCCCTTCCCGGAAAACCAAAGTGTTCACCGCTCCCGCCAGCCGGGCGTCTTCCGCAATATCATCCAAATATTCCTGGATCGCAATTTTATGGGGTATCGTCACATTGGCGCCCATAAAGCCCAATGCTTTCATTCCCATAACGGCTGCGGACAGCTGCTCCGGTGCCACCGGAAATGCCAGATAAACACAGTTCTGACCGCCTGCGGCAAAAGCTGCATTCTGCATTATCGGCGACAAAGAATGCCCGAGAGGCCAGCCGAGAATTCCCAGCGTCCGCGTCCGGCTGCTAATTTGTGGTTTGCCCTCGCTCTGCGCATGTTTCATTACATCCAACCTCTTTCGCATATTTTTTTAACAATTTCGCACTCCAGTCGCCGAATAATGCGGCTTCCTATCAATACTTTCGCCGGTAACGGCGCAACCCAGACAGTGTACATACGCAACCGATTGCCGCCCAATACATCGGTCAACAGTTGATCGCCCACTACCGCTATCGCCGCCGGTTCCAACCCCATGGAAGCCGCCGCCCTTAAAAAACCGCCGCCCGAGGGTTTGTACGCCCGCGACACATAATGCATTTGCTGCGGCCCGGCAAATGCCGCCACTCTTTTCTTGCGGTTATTAGACACAATGGCCATAGCAAATCCCTTTTTTTTCACTTCTTGCAACCATTGAATAATTTCAGGCGGCATGCAATGACTATCCCAGGGTATCAGCGTATTATCCAAATCAAAAATAATCCCCCGTATCCCTTGAATTTGCAGTATCGCCAAATCCAGTTCCCGCAAATCTCCCAGCCGTTGCCGCGGAGTCAAAAGTGCCAGCAGCCGCCCCATTCGATCTTTTGTTGTGTCCTTTGTCATAAAAGCACCGGAAGCTCCGCTTCATATTTTCCCTGTAAATAGCGAATGTACACCCGTTGCCGCTGATACTCGCCGGTCTCTCCCCCCTGGACATTCAGTTGTGGAACATAATATTCCACAAACAGGATACCTCCTTTTACGCCAAAATACGGATATCGTTTCGAAAGAGAATTTTCCAGTAAATTCTTTGATTGTAAAAGCATTGAAGGTTTTGTTTCGCCATCGGTAATACCGAGAATTTTCACATCAGTCATACTCCCCCAGGCGCCGCCGGCGGCAACAACCGCAATATCCGTCCGCTCGCTGTCGGGCCGGCGGATCCGGATTACACTGGCAACTGTTCCTTCCAGCGTGGTAGTGAACAGGCTTTCCCCACCCGCCAAGCGAATTTCCAGCGCCGCTCCGTTGGCAGCAACCCCGCCATTTTGCCGCACAACCAGATCAGCGGTCACTTCCCGGGAAAACGGGATCCGGTTAGCCATAAGCCCCATGACCGGGGAACGCGAATCCAGCAAATACTCTGCTTCCGAAGCCGCCACCGAGCGGCCCATTGCCATCCATAGCAGCAGCGCACCCAGGAAAAGTGTGCAAAACCTGCTGCGCGACATCGTCGCTATATCTTTCACCACACACAAGCCCAAGCATTGTTCAGACCGACCCAACAATCGTATCACCCCATCCGTAAGCTATTGATATTATGTATCTGATTCATGACGGCAGCGCTCATTTCCTCCTGGTATCCCCCTGTGCGGCAAAAAAACATTTGCGTTTAACGTGACTTTGGCATATAATCGCAACCATAAGGAAGCACAGCTTCACGAGAACAGGAGAAATGCCAATGGAACAGTATATGGGCGACATAGGCGTGTTGTTTGCCATCATACTGGTATTTTTGTATATGAGCTGGAATAGTTTTTTCCCGGAATAAAAAAACAAAAGAATGACCCGTTCCTCTAAAATAAAAACAGGCAGCGTGCGGAGCCTTCCGTTACGTTGCCTGTTTTTATTTTAGAGGTTAGACCAGCGGATACTCCTGATACTCCGGCAACTTCACCGCCGCCGCCAGCGCAGCGGCAACAAAAGCGGCATGATCAGAAAACTCCACTCCCAGATCCCGGGCACTATCCAGCATGGTTTCCCGGTTTACCGCCCGGGCAAACGCTTTGTCTTTCATTTTTTTCATAATTGATTTCACTTCCAAATTATCCAGGCTCTTATCCGGTCGCACCAGGGCGCAGGCAATAACGAACCCGGTCAGTTCATCCACTGCCAGCAGGGTTTTTTGCAGCAACGTCCGTTCCGGTTCCCACTCCCGGGCATGTGACTCCACATTGATAACAAACGCCGCATCATATCCCTCTGCCTGCAAAATTTCCCGGGCATGATGCGGATGGTCGTCAGGAAATTTTTCAAAATCCACATCGTGAAGCAGTCCCACGGCGCCCCAGTATTCCGGGTCCTCGCCAAACTTCCCGGCATAAGCCCGCATGGCGATCTCCACCGCCAGACAGTGCTTCAAAAGCACTTCGCTCGTCACCTGGCTGTTTAAAACCTTCCAGGCTTTTTCTCTCTCCAGTCCCATGTCAACACTCTCCTTTATCTTCCAGTGCTGCCGTCTCTACCGGCGGTACTTGTTATTTCATCCGGCGCTGCACCGACCGCATTAGGCTCACCAGCACATAAATCACTACGGTTGTCATAATGACGGCCCCTCCGGGAGCCACATTACCATAAAAAGAAATGACCAGGCCAATGGTAACCGCGATCAGTGCAATCAGCACAGCTACAAATAATGTCGTTTTAAATCCCTTACCAAATAAATCCGCCGCTGCCACCGGAATCACCATCATCGCGCTGACCAGCAGAACCCCGACCACCATCATTCCCACCACAACTACAATCGCTGTCAACAAACTGAGAATCATACTGATCCAGCCGGTAGAAATTCCGGAAACCCGGGCTACATCTTCATCAAAGGATAGCAGCACCAGCTGATCAAACAGCCGCCAGATCACGGTCCCCGCTACCAGTGCACAAATACTCATCAGAACAATATCCGGTCCGGACACTGTCAAAATACTGCCAAAGAGAAAACCCAACAGTCCGGCGCTGGGCATCCGGGTGACCGAACTGAAAATAATCGCCATCGCCAAGCCGCTGTAAAAAATCAATGCCAGACTGACATCCGCATGCTCCGCCTGCCGGCGCCGAATCCATTCAATACCTGCGGCTCCGGCCAAAGTAAACACCAAGGCTCCGGCCAATGGATAAATACCCGCCAAATAGCCTCCCGTAACCCCGGCAAACGCCACATGCCCCAAACCATCACCGATCAGCGACTGTTTACGGACAACGATAAACATCCCCAGCATTGGGCAGACAGTCGCCACAATCCACCCGGCCAGCAATGCCCGCCACATGAAATCATACTCAAGCAGCTCAATCCCCATCGCTGTTTCCCCCCTGCCCCGCTACCGTGCTGTAATACCATAGATGCGGATTTTGCAAATGTTGGGAACGAAATTCGTTGTTTCCGCCAAAGTAGCAAAGTCCCCGGTCAATACAGGCCACATGGGAAGCGGTCCGGGTCGCGTTATCGATATCATGCGAAACCATAATGACCGTAATACCCAGCGTACGATTCAGTTGCCCCAGCAATTCATAAATTTTGGCACTGGCCGCATAGTCAATACCGCTGGTCGGTTCATCCAACAAGAGCAGTTGCGGGTTGCTGGCCAACGCCCTGGCCACCATGACCCGTTGCTGTTCCCCGCCGGATAATTCACCAATCCGACGGTGCCGAAAGCGTTCAGCCCCCACCAATTCCAGCATATGATCCACAATATGCCGGGAACCCTGCCGGCTAAGACTGCGCCCCCGGCCCCCAGCCACCAGCCCCAGTGCGACAACATCCTCGGCCGTGGCGGGAAAGCCCTGGGTATTGCGGCCATAATGTTGCGGTACATAACCGATCATCCCCTGTTGCTGTGCTTTCTCCGGCGCCGCGCCGTCAATCACTATTTGCCCGGTTTGCGGTTGCAGCAAACCGGCAATCATCCGCAATAACGTACTCTTGCCCGCACCGTTGGGACCGACAACCACCACAAAGCAGCCGGCGGAAATATCCAAATTAATAGTATCAAGCACTGGCATCCCGTGATAAGCAAAGGACACTTGTTTCAAGCAAACTTCACACATGGCGTCCTCCCTCCCTCAATTCGCCGAGCGCCACCGCCCGGGCATACAGCCCGCCCTGTTCCATCAAATCCTGATGTGATCCGCTTTCCACCACGGCGCCGTTGACCAGATATACCACTTTATCCGAAGCCATGATTGTACTCAAACGATGCGTAATAATAAATGTCGTCCGTGCGGCACTCACTCGCCGTATAGACTGCATAACCAGTTGCTCTGTCTGCGGATCCAGCGAGGCGGTCGGTTCGTCAAACAACAAAATCACCGGATCCAGCAATATGGCCCGGGCAATCGCAATGCGTTGCCGCTGTCCACCGGACAAATTCCCGCCCAATTCGCTAACCTGCGTCTGATAACCCAGCGATAAATTCACAATAAATTTATGGGCATCGGCCATTTTCGCCGCCGTCTCCACCTGTTCCATCGAGGCATCAGGCCGTCCATAGCGGATATTTTCCAGAATACTGGTATGAAACAGAATCGGTTCCTGTTGAATAAAACCGATTTGGCGGCGTAAAAATTCCAACCTTAATTCTTTGACATTCACCCCATCAAAAAAAATGGCTCCCGCCAACGGATCATATAACCGCAACAGCAAATTGGCAAAAGAGGATTTACCGGCTCCGCTGGGACCGACAATCGCCACCACTTCGCCCGGACCCGCTGTCAGATCAATTTTTCTTAAAATTTGTTTCCCTTTCTGATATTCAAAAGAAACGTCGCGAAACTCCACCTGGCCCCGTATTGCTGGCAGCTCCCGATCACCGTCCGGCACAGTAGCCGGTTGTTGGTCCAGCCGGCCAATCCGTTGCCAAGCCACCGTACCCAGTTTGAGCTGAGTGTACGCCTGGCTGATTTTCCTCACTGGCACCGGGATGTTCAAGCTATAGGCCAAAAACGCGAACATGCCGCCAATCGACAAATCGCCACGGATCACTTCCCGGCCTCCATACCAGATAATAATCGTTAAACCAATAGCCGCCAGGAATTCCACCAACGCCAGCAACAGAGCGCTTAACCGTTGCGCCCGCAAAAACTTTTCCGCCGCCTGCTCAATTTGCACTTTGAATTTCCGTAACTCATACTCTTCCCGCACATAACTTTGCACAATCAGCACCGACAAAATCGCCTGATGCAATAGCCCAGACACATTATCCAACGTCCGTACCACCATTTCCCCCAGACGGGCGATTTTGCGGTTAAAACCGCCAATGGCCAAAATAATAAATGGCACGGTGGCAAAAGTCACCAACGCCAGTTCCACATCAAAATACAGCATAATTGCCGCAATGGCCACCAGGTTCAGCGACTCCACCAGAATTTCCGGCATTCCTTCCGTTACCGCCTGCTGGATCAGCCAAAGATCTGTAGTGAACAGCGACATAATTTCACCGGTGGATCGATTCATAAAATAAGCATAATCCAGTGACTGCAGGCGGGCAAACATGCCTTCCCGCATATATGCCAGCATACGGTTACCAGCTTTGGCAATAATATATCCATACAAATATGAAAAAAGTCCCCGTATGAAGTACAGCACTACAATACCGGCAGCGATAGCATGCAACGATCCCAAATCACCATTTGCCAGTGCGCCGTCAATCAAAAATTTGATCATCAGCGGCGCCGCCAATCCGGCCAAGCCAGCAATCACAAAACAAATTAAGGCTGTTGCAACCAAGGGCCAATAGGGTACGATAAATTTTTTCCAATAAAAAGATTGCATACCTGCCTCCGGGTTGACACCATCTATACTTCACCTTACGGTTGCGCACTGTTCAACCCTCTTATAGCTTACAATAAAAGTGGGAAGGCTGGCCGCCTTCCCGCTCAAATTTAGATCACCCGGCGAGCTCCAACATAGCATGCGCCCCAATAGCCATCGTCGATTCTGGTCACGGCAACGCCGCTACTGGACGTGGCGCTGATGAATTGACCATTACCCAGGTAAATACCGCTGTGAGAAACACCGGCGGCATATGTAGTGAAAAACACCAGATCACCCGGCTGCAAACGATTATATGAAACAGGCTGACCCACTTCATACTGTTCGTCTGCCATTCGGGGCAGGCTGATTCCACTGCCGGCGAATACATAGCGGACAAAACCGGAACAGTCAAATCCACTGGGAGTTGTGCCGCCAAAAGAATACGGCACTCCGACATAACGTAGAGCAGTTGGAATAACACGCCGTGCAATCAGCGACGAGGCATCACGGCTTACCGGAATGTCCCGTCCCATGAGTGCCCGAAAAGTCTGGGCACCAACAACACCATCGGCATCAATTCCCCGGTCTTGCTGGAACGAACTGACCGCTACCGCAGTCCGTTCGCCAAAAGTACCGTCGGCAGCACCAGTGTCGTAGCCGAGATTATTCAACTGGATCTGAATGGCGGCGATTTCATCGCCCACATCCCCCGTCTCATAATTCTCCGCTGCATACGCCATCGGCGCGACCGCAAGAATGAGCCACAACGAAACAAGAACCCCAAAAACTCTCTTCAATTGTCTTCTCCTCTCGACGCCTCCGAGGTTAGCTGACGGGTTAGGGTTGCAGGCACCCCACTTTTACAAGTTTCACCCCAAAAACATGGTTCCCCCGTACCTGAGCTGGATTCGGCTTTTTTACACTCAGTATAAAACTATTCGGGCCTCACGGCGAAAATCCTGCCATCTTCGCAGGATTTTCATCATCATTTTTCTTGATTTTGTTTTAATTCCGCCTGTAACCAGTATAAAGGGCGCTGTTTGACTTCTTCAAAGATTCTGCCGACATACTCGCCAATAATCCCCATGCCGATTAACTGCAATCCGCCTAAAATCAAAATACTGGCTGATATAGTGGCCCAACCGGGCACCGCTTCATCGGTGAACCACTTGATATAGACGACATGCATCGTCACAATAAAGCTAATTAACGCACAGAACAAACCAATATAAAATGCAAAACGGAGCGGCATTTTCGAATAAGCGGTAATCCCATCCAGCGCAAAATTCAACATCCGCCCCACCGAGAATTTTGATACCCCCGCATGTCGTTTCGGGGCCACAAATTCGATTTTCGTCTGCCGGTAACCAATAATCGTGATCATTCCCCGGATGAACCGGGCCCGCTCCCGGAAACGCCGAAAACTCTCTACCGCCAGTCTGTCCATCAGACGAAAATCCGATCCGCCCGGCGTGATCTGAACTTTGGACATGATGTTCATCAACGTGTAGAACATGGCCGAAGTAAAGTTTTTCAACCAGGAAACGCCTTCCGTGGTTTTACGAATCGTTTGCACCACCTGAAAACCGGCTTCCCATTGGGCAATAAGCACTGGCAACAACTCCGGCGGATGCTGCATATCACCATCCATGGTAATCACTGCGTCACCATCGGCATGATCCAGTCCACAAGTAAGTGCAATTTGATGTCCAAAATTCCGGGCCAGGATCAGCGCCCGCACTCTGGTATCCCGCCGAGTCAATGAATCCAGCAGAAACGGCGTCGCATCCCGGGATCCATCATCCACAAACATTAACTCAAAAGAATACGGTAACGGATCCATATATCTACAGACTTCTTGATAAAAGTCTTCTATATTTTCTTCTTCATTGTACACCGGTACAACTATTGATATCCGTTTTTTTCCCTTCTCACCCATCCTCATTCCTCCTTCCCATCCTAATATTATCTCATCATTGGGCATACCGGTCAATATCACCGGAATACCATATTTGCCTAAAAAAGCCACCAAAATATACGGACGCCGCAACCTTTCACTCTCTGTTACGCAGAAAAAGGCCAAACTGACGCTGACATCAGCCTGGCTCTTTTTAAAATCCCTATTCCCCGTTTATTTCCCCTGCACATCCTGTCGCAATACCACCGCTCCGTGCAGATATACATGGTGGATATCCCGCTGTTTTTTTTCCGTGTTCCACAAAATCAGAATCCGGATACAAAGCGGCAAACCCATTGGCTGCTCAATCTCCTGCGTCCCGAATAACGGTACTTCGTTCCAACCCATTTTCCGCGCCCCCACGGCCGGAAACGCCGAGTTCAGATCCGGTGTGGAACTAAAAATGACCGCGCCAATATCTTCTGTATCCATCTGGTTATCCTTTGCCATCGCTAACAGCAACTCGCCAACCCGTTCAATAACCTGGCCGGCTTCATTGGCCTCAACGGTTGTAGCCCCTCTTACCCCGCGCAGCATGACCGCACCTCCATTCCATTCCTTATTCCATCCCGTGCGGCAAAACCTGACCGGAAGGGAACCATCTTAGACTATTCGCTTCATTCGTAATTATTCCTGCCTTTAGATTAGGAAAAGTCAGGCAAAACCGGCGGAAGTGTCTTCTCCGCCGGCTAAATTCACTCTATTTTCTTTCTTTATCCAACCGTCAACCGCCGCCGCAACCGTTCGGCCCCCTGCAGCAAATCCGCTCGCTGGGTCGCCGCCAGTGCCGGAAACATTGCCACTTCCAAGGTTTCCAGTATCGGCTGCCCGTTTTGGTTGAAAAACACACCGTACCACACACCGGCGGTACCGCTTTCCAACCATTCCGCCGGTTCATCGGACCCTTCCAGGCGAATCCGCAGACCGCCCTCGCCTAAGATCCCCCGGATATTCTGCCGATCTTCCGGCGCCAATCCCATTTTGTCAATAAACAAAGTATGCGTGGCACCGGTCTCGGCCAAAGCTGTCAGAGCCGTTGAAATCTCATGAAGCACGGCGACCGTTTGCGTCGACATGTTTTCCCAGGTTTCATTCATACAACGGTAACCTCCGTTCCCCACCGCCGGAGCCAAGCCAGGACTTTCTCCCGGACTGGCACCACACACTCTGCTACCGTCGGGCTCAACTCCAGTCCCACATCAACCACTGCCGGCTGCACACCCAGCACGACCAGTTCCCGTACCGGCCGTTCCAGCAAATCCAAGGCGGCCAGCACATCCTGCACCCCCAGTTCATGCATGGATACCTTTTCCTTAAAATAAGCCCGGACTTCGGCCCCGGAAAATTCATACAGACTGCCGTGAGGCTGGCTGCCGTTGACGGCGTCCACGATCACCAGCCGGTCGGTTTGCGTCAGGAACCGCAGCAACTCCATCCCCAGCGTCCCGCCGTCCAAAACCTGAACGTGGCTGGGAAATGCGCAACATTGCTGCAAATCTTCCACTACCCGCACCCCAAACCCTTCATCCTGCATCAAAATATTCCCCACGCCCAGTACTGTGATCTGTTCCTGTTCCATTGAGCACTCCTTGTACTACTTTTGTTATGCTTTTTTGCGTTTTGGTTTAATATCGCAGTAGTCGTCCGGTTCCTCTTCCATATATTTGACCCCGGAAAACATCGAGGAAACCTCGCCGCCCTTTTCCAGATAATCCGCCCGAATGGCCATGTAAATATGGACAATGGCGAACAGGACGATAAACCAGGCCACATAGTGATGAACCAGGTGCACGGTATATTCATCAATCAGCCAATAATTAACCGGTCCGAAAATCTTCGCCAGCATCCGGTTGGGTTCCACTTTAAAATACATGGCAAACCCGGTGACGATTTCAATAACGATGGCCAGATACACCGTAGCATAGCCGGAACGAGCCAGTGAATTGCGCAAATAGGGACGATGTTTGGGGCGCAAAAACATATAATGCAATTTGGTATCCAAAATCCCGGTCCAGTATAGCTTGGTATGCAGCATCGGAAACAACCGGTCTCCCGGGTTGGTAAGAAAACCATACACCTTGAGGATAAACCCGGCCACCAGCGCATAGGCGGCAATAAAATGAATATAACGGATCCACTCCATGGAAAGGACACTGTTCACGGCAAAGGTAGGCTCTATTCCCTGCGTCCCGATAAAAAACGGATTGCCGATATACAGTCCCGTAAAAAACAACACTACAATGGCAAGTACCATAATCCAGTGAAAAATCCGTGTCCAGGGACTGAACAGATAATAGGGTTTCATTTCCCCTTGTTTCATGGTTCGCGACCTCCCTCCCTCATACTATCATCCGGCGACGCCGTCAGCGTTGACAATACGGATCGGTGCGGACCACCGACAGTTCTTTGCCATCCGCGTTGTACAAATGAGTGGCACAAGCCAGGCACGGATCAAAGGAATGAATGACCCGCAAAATTTCCAGCGGTTTTTCCGGGATTTTCACTTTTGTGTCCATCATGCTGGCTTCATATGCCCCCTGCCCGGCTCTGCTGTCCCGGGGACAGGCATTCCAGGTGGAAGGAACCACCGCCTGATAGTTTTCAATCTTACCGTTTTTGATCACGACCCAGTGACTCAGCGCCCCCCGCGGCGCGTCATGCAAGCCAACGCCTTTGGCTTCCTTGGGCCAGGTGGCCGGATCCCATTTTTCCATATTGGCCACCGCCGTGTCACCGGCTTTAATATTATTAATCAGTTTATCGAAGAAGAATTTGCTGATGTACGCACTCAACTGCGTATCCAAGCCCCGCAGCGCCGTCCGTCCCACCGTGGTGGGCATCCAGACATGCGGCGGCACATTGATGAGGCGGGATACTGCATCAATCTGATCGACAATCATTTTTTCCGCCCAGGTCGGTTGCGCCAGTTTTCCTTGTTTCACCTTGGTATAGATGATGATATAGCGCGCCAGCGGACCCACTTCCGCCATTTTCCCTTTCCATTTCGGCGTTTTCAGCCAGGAATATTTCCCTTTTTCGTCCAACGCCTTCCACTGGGTTTTGGTTCCTTCTTTGGGCCCGGTATACTGGGGCGCAGTGACACCGTTCCAGGGATGCAGGTCCTTGCCGGCTTCCGGATAGGTATACCAGGAATGTTCGACGCCTTCCGCCACTACTGCCGGATCGCTGAAATCCTTGGCTTCCAGTTCGTGAATCACCGCTTTGTCCACACCCTGGGCAAAATTTTCCACCACGCCCTGGGAACGGATCAGTAAATTCTTATGATAGTCGCCGTTAGAGATACCGCTGTATTTTTCCAGCGGATAATCGCCAAAGCTCATCACCCGTTCCTTAGCCAGACCGCCGCCATCGATATATCCCGCTTTCACGTACAGTTCACCAATTGCCAGCAAATCGGGCAAATAATAATTATCCACTAACGAAATGGTCAGATTGATCGAGTTGTCGACCACCGCCAGCCGTTCCGTATTAATCGGCGCATTCATATCGTTCATGGAAATGGAACAGGGCATTCCGCCCACCACATAATGAGGATGAGGGTTTTTACCGCCAAATACCACATGAGGGATGACGATCTCCCGTTGTTTATCCAGGATATGCAGATAGTGAGCCACACCCATCAGATGCACTTCCGGCGGCAGCACCGCATAGTCGGGATGATCCCAGTAATGCGCAGCAAAAATTCCCAATTGGCCACTGTCAACAATTTGTTTTATTTTTTTCTGTATTTCCTGAAAATACAGCGTCGTCGCAGCGGGAAAATCCTTAGGATAGGCATCGGTGGCAAACTCCACCGGCCCATTGACATTTAAACGGTATTTTTCCACCACCGCGTTCTGCAGCGCCGCCGTAGCCGCCGGGTTGGCGCTGAGCGCCGCCACCGGACTGACCCAGTCCAGCGCGTGCAGATGATAGAAATGGACAATGTGATCATGTACCGTTTGGCTGGCCGCCATGATATTACGGATGTAGTTCGCATTCTTCGGGATCTCGATCCCCAGCGCATCCTCCACCGCCCGCAGACAGCCCAGCGCATGCACCGTGGTACAGACGCCGCAGATCCTTTGAGTAAACATCCAGGCGTCACGGGGATCGCGGCCTTTGCAAATCAGTTCAATCCCCCGCCAGGCAGTGCCGCTGGACAAGGCATCCTGCACCTTGCCGGTGGCTTCATCCACCTGTATTTCCACTCGCAAATGTCCTTCAATCCGGTTAACCGGATCTACCACAACGTGTTTCATACACGATTCGTCCTCCTTGCGTTAATTTCCCCGTTGGGTTTATTCCTTATGTTCACCGTCATCATGGCCTTCATGTTTTTTATGATATACATAGGAAGCCACACCATGAGCCACGACACCGGCAGTAGCGGCACCGGCCAGAACCAAACCAACCTTGTCGGCGTTGGCGATGGTATTCGGCACCGGAATATTCGGCAGTCGTTCATAGAAGGGATCATTGTCCCAGAAATTGTTGCTGCCGCAACCCACGCAGGGAGCACCGGACTGAATCGGATACGACAAACCGTTCCACCAGCGCATATTGCCACAGGAATTATACGCTTCCGGTCCCCGGCAGCCGACCTTGTACAAACACCAGCCGGCCTTGCTGCCCATGTCGTCAAATTTTTCCACGAACATGCCCGAATCGAAAAATGGCCGGCGGTAGCAGGTATCGTGAATCCGGTTGCCAAAAAACTGTTTCGGCCGGCCTTTGCCGTCCAACGGCGGAATCTGGCCGAACAACACATAATGCATGACCACACCGGTCAATACCTCGGGAATCGGCGGACAACCGGGAATTTTGATAATCGGTTTGCCGCTGACCACATCACTGACCGCCACCGATTTGGTGGGATTGGGACGGGCGGCCTGCACGCCGCCCCAGGCAGCACAGGAACCCACTTCAATAATGGCAGCGGCGCCACGGGCCGCCTCTTTCAAATTTTCCACAAAAGGCTTCCCGCCCACCATGCAGTGAGTGCCGTCATCAGCCAGAGGTACGGCTCCTTCCACGGCCAGCAAATATTTTCCGTTGTACTTCTGCATCGTTTCCGCCAGATGATGTTCCAGCGGTTCACCGGCCGCCGCGCCCAGCACGTCCATATATTCCAGGGAAATCATGTTCAAAACCACATCTGAAGCCAGAGGTGACTGTGAACGGATAAACGTTTCGTCGCAGCCGGTGCACTCATGTCCATGCAGCCAGATCAACGGTGTTAATGGGTTATTTTCTGCTGCTGACACCACCTGGGGTATCATGGCTGGCGACAATCCCAGCATGCCGGTGATTGCCACACAGGTTTTCAGAAAACTGCGCCGACTGAGATCTTTTCGTTGAAACAGCTCCCACAAAGACTCCTGTCGTTCCATAATTACCTCCCCCTGTTAGTTCATTTTTGATTAGTTTCAAATTATTTCAAATT
>DATMYQ010000259.1:0-8405 GCA_035560935.1 Patescibacteria group bacterium
ATTTAGTTAATGTACAGAAAAAGTGAGGAACGGGTTATGATTAGGTGTTTTGAAGAAATTATCAGTGCGGCGCAGGCGCAGGGACCGAAAATCATCGCTGTGGCGGTGGCACAGGATTATGAAGTGTTGCAGGCCGTATGCAACGCCCGGGAACGGGGGATTGCCGATGCCATCCTGGTGGGTGACGAGATCCAGATCCACCGGATTGCCGGGGAACATAAACTGGATATTGCCCCGTTCCGCATCCTGCACGAAACGGATAATGTGACCGCTTGCCGAACGGCGGTACGCCTGGTGTCCGGCGGCGAAGCCCAGCTGCTGATGAAAGGGCTGGTGGATACTTCGGTCATCCTGAAAGCGGTGCTGGATAAAGAAATCGGCCTCCGGACCCTGAACGTACTTTCCCACGTGGCGGTGGCGGAAGTGGCAGGGTATGACCGCCTGTTTTACATCACCGATGCCGCGATGAACATCGCTCCGGTGGTGTCGGAGAAAAAACAGATCATCGAAAACGCAGTGAAAGTGGCCAAAGCGTTGGGAAACAAAGAGCCTAAGGTGGCCTGTCTGTGCGCGGTGGAAAAGCTCAATACCAAGATGGCGGCCACGGTGGACGCGATAGAATTGGTGCGGATGAACCAGTATGGGGAAATAGCCGGATGCATCGTGGCCGGTCCGCTGGCCCTGGATAATGCGGTGTCACCGGAAGCGGCTCGGCACAAGGGAATAACGGACCCGGTGGCGGGAAATGCCGATGTTTTGCTGGTTCCGTTCATTGAGGCCGGGAATATGCTGTATAAGTCCATTGTTTTCTTTGCCCGGGGCAAGGTGGGAGGTATTGTGGTGGGCGCCAAAGCGCCGGTAGTACTGACTTCACGGGCGGACTCGGATATCGCCAAATTGAATTCCATTGCCATCGGCGTGTTAATGGCGGAGTAGCGCGTAATAGGGACGCTGGAGACCGTGCCTGTTTGTTGCGTATAAGTTAATATTTTCTGAATAGGCTGAGAAAAAAAGGGATATTGCGTTTGTTAGTGGAAAATAACAACTTTGTGGACTTTTTATCCGGATAGAAGGCGTACTCCGGGTTTTACGGAATGCGGAGACGACAAAAACATATCACTAACAATGCGCCTTACTTTGAAAAATTAGGGAGGTGAAGCTGCCGATCCGTCGACTGACAGGAACAAGGGAAATGACCGGGACTATGAGTTAAGGGAGGAACACGAGTGAGTACAAATACAGAAGTGGAATCATCGGTGCCGACCAAACAGAGAGTAGTACTAGTGGTTATCTTGTTAATTACCTTATTGGTAGCCTATCTGGATCGGGTAAATGTGTCTGTGTTGGTTGCGGACAACACTTTTCTCACGGAAATGGGTATTAAAGGCAACCCCGTACAGATGGGGATGCTGATGACCGTCTTCCTGATTGCCTATGGTATTTCTAATGTTTTTTTAAGCCCCCTGGGAGACATATTGGGACCACGCAAAGCGATGAGCCTGTCGATCCTGCTATGGGCGGGATCACTGGTACTGGGCGGTGTGGCCGGTACCTTTATGATTATGCTGGCGGCCCGGTTTATCCTGGGATTGGGTGAAGGCATGCACTGGCCTATGCAGAGCAAGTTTGTAAAAAACTGGTTTCCACCATTGGAACGCGGTAAAGCCAACGCAGTCTGGCTGGTTGGCCTGATGCTGGGACCAGCCATTGCCATGCCGTTTTTTACCTGGATTATTGGTATCATGGGCTGGCGCAGCAGCTTCTTCGTATTGGCCTGCATCGGTCTGGTCCCGCTGATTTTGCTCTGGTTTTGGACCACGGACCATCCGCATCAGCACAAAGGTGTGAATAAGGCGGAACTGGCGCATATTGACGCCGGCCTCAAGATCGAGGCGGAAATGGAAGCCAAACGGGAACAGGCTACCCTTTGGGACAACATGAAGGTCTTTATCTTTAATCCTGATTTTTGGTTGTTAACCGTAAACTATTTCTGCGTTGCCACCATCTTTTGGGGTACGATGGCCTGGTTGCCGTCGTATCTGAAAGTGGCCCGCGGTTTCTCCTGGGCGGCCATGGGAGCCTGGTCCTCGCTGCCATATATTATGGGGATTGCCAGCGTGCTGCTGTCGGGCTACCTGTCTGACAAATATGGACGCCGGGCACCGTTTAACATGTTGGCGATGCTGGGCGCCGCCGCCGGTATTTATTTCGGAGCCAACGCGACGGACAACACCACCGCGGCCATTTTGATTTCTTTTGGTATTGCTTCCGTGGGCTTCGGCCTGCCGGTGGCCTGGGCGCTGTTGCAGCAGATCGTACCCGGCAAGGCGATTGGGGCCGGCGCCGGTATGATGAATGGTTTGTCCAACGGCGGTTCGGCTTTTTCACCGGTACTGATCGGCTTCTTTATCAGTCTGACCGGCAGCTATGTCGGCGGCCTGATGTTTTTGGTGGGGATCGGCGTGCTGGGAGCGCTGTGCATGCTGGTACTTTCACTGAAAAAATATTAGTCGGTTGCATAACCTGATAGTGAACAGCCAAACGTTTGAAATATTACAGAGAATTGTCAGCAGAAAAATGTGTTTATCGACAAAATCATTGTAATGAATTAATAAATGGCCCAGTCGCCGGCAATGCCCTCCCGGCGGCGGGGTCATTTTGTCGTCACAGGAGAAGGCATCAATGGAAAATATAAAACATTTGCCGTGCTTTTGGCGGTGCTAAGGTTTATTTCAAAGAAATTTGTGATAAACGTGTCGGAATTTTTTTCGGGTGGCAGGACTTTTGCGATAGCTGGATAGAATAAGTGAAAGAAGTATTGCTGATGAACAAGGCCGGTGATACCTGTAAAATCGACGGATAATGGATTCAGGACAAGCGAGGAAATAAGTATGGACAGCGAAGGAACGCCGGACGAAACCGGGTGGAAAAGGAGGAATAACAATAATATGAGCATGAGACCGAATATTGTTGTCGTACGTAAATTATTGCCGCCTGCATTCGAGAGACTGGTTAAAGCCGGCGAAATCCGGTGCTGGGAAGGCGAGGGTGTTATTCCCCGAAGGCAATTGGAGGAATGGGTGCGGGATGCCGATGCGCTGATGGCGGCTCCCAACGTTTTGATAGACGATTCCCTGCTGGCCATGGCGCCGCGGCTCCGGGTGGTGGCTCAGCCGGCTGTCGGTTATGACAACATTGATGTCGCTGCCTGTACTCGGCGGGGTATTCCGGTGGGTAACACCCCGGGAGTTTTGGTGGAGGCTACGGCGGATTTGGCGTTTGGGCTGGTGCTGTGCGCGGCGCGGCGTATTCATGAGGGCTGGGATTTTGTCCGGCGGGGAGAATGGACCGGCAGCCGCAATATTCCATTAGGCATGGATCTGAGCGGCAAGACCATGGGAATTGTCGGCATGGGGCAGATTGGTGCGGCGGTAGCGCGGCGGGCCCGGAGCTTCAATTTGGAGGTCGTATACCATAACCGGCAGCGGCGTCAGGACGAGGCAGATACTTTTTGCCGTTATCTGGAATTGGACGAGCTTTTGCAGCAGGCGGATATTGTAGTGGTGCTTCTGCCGCTAACCCCGGCCACTGCCGGACTTTTTGGGCAGGAACAATTCCGGCGGATGAAACCGTCGGCGGTGTTTGTTAATGCGGCCCGGGGCGGGATTGTCGACACAGCGGCGCTGCAGGATGCGCTGCGGCAGGGAAGCATTGCCTACGCCGCGTTGGACGTTACCGATCCCGAACCGTTGCCGGCGGACCACCCGCTGCTGCAGATTCCCAATTTGTTGGTCACGCCGCACATCGGCAGCGCGACGCGGGAAACGCGGCTGAGGATGGCCGAGCTGGCGGTGGATAACGTCCTGGCCGGATTGTCCGGAGAGCGTCTGCCGGCAGTGGTGGATGCCCGGGTATACGAGTCTCGCTAAGCAGCATTCCCGGAGCGGCATCCGAATAAATTTGACCGTGATCAATACCGAAAAGGAGAAACAAAATGCATAAACAATTTGAAAACTGGATTTTTTTAACAGGCATTTTACTGCTGCTTTGCAGCTGGAGCGGCAGTGCGGCCGCCGCCGGGACAGACCATAATCCTATTGATGCCGTGTTTTCCGGTCGCATCACCGATGCGATGAGCACGCCGGAACGAAACTATGTCGCGGAAAAGTATCTGGCGGCCTGGAAAGCGGAATTAGATAATGTGGCTGACGGCTTGAAAAATTTGTACCATTTTGACGCGGATAAAGCCCGGGTTGATGAATACACCACGGCCTGTACCCAGGCGGCAGATGCCGCTTACAAGCTGGAATGGCTGAACTGGGCCGACCGGGACGCACAGCCGCCGCAACGCAAATTTGGCACGGGGGCATCCGGTGCCGCCATGCTGATGAAAGCCAAAGTATACCGTCAGGCAACGCTGAATCTCGTGGGAATTTATCAGGGACAGGCAGGACGCTGGCAGGGAGATGCCAACAGCGAATATCTTTTTATTTATTCCGGTGACGGCGGTAAACTGCCGCGTTGAGACAGAGAAGACGGCAATGAGGATAGGCGATTATCCGGATATTGTTTTGATGAATTTCCGGGCAAGATCGGCATAGTTGTGATGTGCGACAACATAGTTTTTACCCCGCAAGCCCATTTGACGCTGTTCTTCCTGTGACATGGCAGTGAGACTTTTCACTGCGGCTGCAACCGCCGGGGCGTCCTCTGGCGCAATCGATAGCCCGCAATGGCTGTCACTGACAATGTCATTAGCGGCCTTAACCGCGTGAATGATCGGTTTGGCAGACATCATGTAGTCCAAAAGTTTATTGGGACTGATACCAAAACGATAGAGCGGATTTTTTTGCCAGCCAATAAACAGTATATCCATTCTGCGCAAAAAATCCGGGATGGATTTTTTCTTTATAGGTGGGAGGAAAAAAATGTTGTTGACTCCTTTTTCGCTGCTTTTCCTGATTAAACGTTCTTTTTCCGGACCGTTTCCCACAAGAACAAAAACCACATTGTGTTCCATTAAAAGCGCTGCGGCATCAATAATAACATCTAAAGAATTCGCAATTCCATGCGAGCCGGCATAACCGACCAAAAATTTCCCCGATGCCTTCAACGAAGCGATAATTTCACTGTGTGTGTCCGGAATCACGTCGCTGCTATTTTCCCATTCGGCGATATCGATGCCATTGGGTATATAGTTGAATTTTTCCGGCTCCATGTAATGCTGTTCCATATGTTCCTTGGCTGCCGGCAACAAAGAAACCACTTTATCCGCATTTTTATAAGCATAATTTTCTGCTGCCTGCATGGAGGCGATGAATGGATGATAGGGAGACATTTTACCCAGCTCCATAGGTGATAACGGCCATAAATCATGAACTTCAAAAATAAGCTTGGCGTTGTTTTTATTAGCTATGCGCCGTGATGGGTAAATATCTAACGGATACGTTGAAGAAGCGATGACAACGTCAGGCTGATAAGACGCGTTTATTTTGGCGCCAAATCTGAGAAGCCGGTAAACAAAAGTCAACATGTTCACAACTCGTCCAATGCCATTACCGTTATATTTCGGTGTTTTTACCCAGACATATCGTATTCCTTCGATGATCTCTTCTGTCAGTACCGCCGGATTACAATTCGGATCTTTACTGCGCAAATGCGCTGCAGATGCAGCGATGATAGTAACTTCGTGGCCCAATTTGACCCATTCGCGTGCCAGGTAAAAAGGCCGATACTCCATCCCATGGATGATCGATCCGGCATAGTGATTGATGATGATAATATTCAACAGTAAAGACTCCCTTACAAAAAAAGTGCTGATTTGCCGGTCAGACCTTCCGTTTATGTCAGTCAATTCGCTGTGATCGCGTTGACAATCAAATTAACATTGCGCGGGATATCTTAGCCGATAAGATATTTTTCCGCTGATGGCCCGTATCCTGTTAGTGACAGTTTTAAAATAAGAATCCCACCGTAACGCAACATTGTGCAATAGTTCGCTGTCCAGCTCGTGAGCCAGATATTGCAGCTGGGCAATGTGCAGCGAATGATATTGTGCAGTACAAGGATTACAGGATTGCTGTTGTACGGTCCTTGTCAAGTCATACGCGGACCAATAACCTAAATCCCACTGAAGAATATTTTTTTCCAACGTTTCTTTCATGTCGTACAACAACTGCCGCCCTGTGGGATCACCACATATCCGGACCAAGTCACAAACACCTATGGCAGCATACATAAAGCCATTCAATACATGTTTTGTGCAATTTCCTGGATACTCTTCAAAAAAAACGCTGCCCGATTCCAAGGCAGAACGTATTCCTTTTTGCGCAATTTCATGAAAAAATGGAGAAAGTGCCCGCCGCGCGATATCTAAATAATGGGGATCTTTATCCAGTAAATAAGCACGCGATAGTATACTAACGCCTTGGCCTTGGGCCAAACAGGAAATCCAGGGTGCTTTTATATCTTCCCAGTCAAAATCGTAATGCCAAATCCCGTCGGATGATGATGAAAACCATTTGGATACTCTGCGAAAAGAGTCGATATATTGCTGTGATCCGGTTTTTCTGTAAAGATTCCAGTTTGAAAAGCCGTATGCAGCCACACGGCTGGGGTTATACTGTTTTCCGATTGACTGATAGATTTTTACGGGAATACCCACCTCATCTTTGGGACTGTAATATAAATCTTCTGCCTGCATGGTGAAATCCAGGTCCAAAGGATAAAGCCATTCGTCAATCTGAGTTTTTTCAGCAGAAAATACCCGCTCTCCCAGCACACATTGTTTGATTTCATTTACTACTTTATTTACTGAAATAGTTTCCACCGACCTCTCATCACAGGTAATTCATTACACGGTTTTTCAACGGATAAACTTTTCATATACCTTGCTTAGATGATCAACGTTGCTTTTCCATGAGAATTCCGCCCGAACCTTGGTATACGCATTATCTTTTAATTGTTTCCGCAGATCACGATCCACAAGTAATTTTGTAATTGCTGCGGAGAGGGCGCTGATGTCGCCGGGCTCAATCAACAATGCCGTTTTTCCGTGCTCCACGACTTCGGGTATTCCTCCCACTGGGGTCAAAATCATGGGAACTTTGGCGGCCATGGCTTCCAGCATCACTGTCGGCAAACCTTCCGAATAACTTGGTAAAACAAAAACATCCGCCTGATTCAGGTAGTTTTTAATTTCCTCGTTCGGCACCACACCTGCAAACTGGATATGATTATCCGCTGTGCTCGCTTTATTAATCCGGGGATCCAATTCACTGCAGTCGCCGACAATTGTGAGTTGTATATGCTGATGCGATTTTTTTACTGCTTCATAGGCGGACAGGAGGTCGTAAATTCCTTTTTCTTTTTTCACTTTTCCAATGAACAAAATATTGAATTGAGAATCCGGCTTTTGTTCCTCTTCTTGAGGCGCAAATTTGTCAAAGTCAATGCCGTTTTTTATCGTTGTCACATTCGCGTTAGGAGATATTTCAAGGATTTTCTCGCGTAAAGCATCACTAACACAAATGATTTGGTCCACTCGCCGCGCAACATAATAAATTAAAAAGCGTGTAATTCGATTATAGCTGGGGTATACATTCAAATCACTCCCATGTATGGTACAAATAATTTTTGCGTTGCAATTTCTGCTTTTTAAAAATAGTGCGGCTAGACCATCAGGTAAGAGACAATGCGCATGAATGATATCAACCTGGTAATTTTTTAACCAAACCGCGACTCCCAGCGTAATTCCCTTGATCCAATAATAATTTGTTCCGGGAATAACTAAATATCGGGGATGATGCACAAGGATATCACAACACTTTTCCGTAGGGACTATTTTAGCGTATTTATCCCATTTGCGCCTAACGTACTTAAAAAAAACCGGACTGTAGGGAACCGGCGCAATGATGACAGCAATGGTTAAAAAAGAATAAGCGGCAAAAGCTTTGATCTGCTCTTTTACAAAAATACCGTAATTAACAAATTCATTGTTGGGGAAGAGATGGGATAAAATCATAATTTTTTTGGGTGAGATCTTTTGATCGAGGTTCATTGTATTAGCCATATTTGTCAGTCCTTTTAATTTAGAATAATTATTTCCCAGGGCAAAATCCCCAATTCGGCGTTGAGTTTTTTACAAAAACCATACAGGATAAAAACCCTGCATTTACCAGGTTTAAGAGTGTATTTTCATTTTTTAGTTGTCCAGTGCAAAGGGAAAAAAGCAATATTTTTACGCTCTGATTCTATATGAAACACAATAGGAAAGCATTAGCAATAGTATCTAAACGCATATCTTGTATTAGAAAATCCCGTTGTCCCTTCGGGCTAATGGCAGTGTCCCCAATAACAGGAGAAATTACCGCTTTTGCTGTATAGCCCGTCAGTGCTCTTGATAG
>DATMYQ010000260.1:0-5637 GCA_035560935.1 Patescibacteria group bacterium
GTACCCACTGTATAGCTCGGCAGCATCTGTGAATAAAATTCCATCGTCAATTTCTCCTCGCATTTCAACATATTTTTTAATCAAACACATATTCCAAAAAATCTAACCCGGTTGTGAACGTAATCTAATAATTTTTGCAACGAACAACCTCAGAACTGTTATTTCACCTCCTATTCTCAGGCATACAGACAAACATAAAAGAACCAGGCACTTTTTCTCAATTCACCGAGAAAAAACGCATGGTTCAGCCATGACAGTTCTAGTATACCGCTTCAAATCAAAATACAAATGCCCTCTGGCATCACAACAGACATCATGCCTGCAATTTCATCAACATATCGTATATATTCTTTCAAAGTCACTTAATCCCTGCTAGCAAATCAATTTTTCGCGCGTATTTTTAGTCGCGGAAATAGGATTGGTCTTAGTTTATTGGCTTTTCTTCATATCGCATGTCGTGCTCTGTCCCAAAATTTTTAGAGAAGTACGACGCAAAAATAGACGCTAAGCATATAAGTGACAAGCAACTTCGCACCCATCCCTTTGAATCATTGCCGGCTGTATACTTTTGCAGATATCCTTACAAACGGGACAGGCCAGATAAAATTTGCACCCGTTATTGTGATCGTTAAAATCCGCAAGATCTTCAGGCAGATTCGGCACATTATCTTCCCGCTTTAATGAATCGTCTAAAATGCATGACAATAACATTTTGGTATACGGATGCCGAGGCTCCTCGATAACTCTCGCGGTTGCGCCACTTTCCATAATACTGCCTTTATACATAACGATCACGCGATCGCAAAAAGACTGGACAAGCGCCAAATTATGGCAAATGAACAGATATGACATGCCCTGTTCTTTTTGCAAGGTCTGCAAGAGGGTGATGATTTGCTCCTGAATAGTTACATCGAGTGAACTTGTGGCTTCATCGCAGATGAGTATCTTGGGTTGTATTGCCAGTGCGCGGGCGATTGCGGCCCGTTGGCATTGACCGCCGCTGACCTCGTGCGGATATCGTTTTGCATAATCCGCCGGCAGACCGCATTGCTTAAGCAACGTTGCCACTCTCGCTTCCGTTGCTTGGCGTGATAGACCGCGGTTGCGCAGACTCTCGCCGATACCGTCCCCTAATGTACGGCGCGGATCAAAGGAGCCGGTTGGAGACTGGAATACCATTTGCAGATCGCGATAAGCGTCACGCAGTTCTCGTCCCTTGATACGGGTGATATCTTTGCCATTCAGGTAAATTTGCCCGTTTGTAGCCTCAAGCAGTCTGATAATCATTCCCACCGTTGTGGTTTTACCCGAGCCGGACTCCCCGACAATCCCCAGGGTTTCTCCTGAATACAAGCTGAAGCTGACTTTGTCAACCGCAGTAAAATCGCTCTGACCATGTTGCCGGAATATCTTTGTAATCTCTCTCACTTCTAATACCGGTTCCATTCAATTCCTCCGCAGTTTTGGTACGGCGGCCAGCAACGCCTTTGTATATTCATTTTGCGATTCATTCAGTACTTGCCGGGCTGTTCCGTATTCCATGACGTGACCGTTTTGCAGCACAATAACGGAGTCCGCCATCGCCGAAATCACTTCAATATTATGCGTTACCAGAATAATTGCGGCGCCGCACAGCTTACGCAACAACAACATTTCCTGTACGACCTGTTTTTGCACAGATACATCGAGTGAACTGGTTGGTTCATCCGCCAAAAGAATCGTTGGATTCATCAGCATGGCTATGGCAATTCCGACACGTTGGTTCATGCCGCCTGATAATTCAAAGGAATAGCAATTTAATATTCGTTTTCCATCCTTAAAATTGAGTTTATGGAACAACTCCAACGCTCTTTCGTTAACTTCTTGCCTTGTAATTTTCTGATGAGCGTTCAGGCTTTCATAAATTTGACTGCCGATGGTACGAACGGGGCACAAAGCAGCGCCGGAATCCTGAAAAATCATGCCAATCTTGGCACCGCAAATTTCTCGTATTTCTTTTGGCCCCAAATCCGGCAGATTCTTTCCTTGAAACCAAATATCGCCCCTTGTCACCATGCCGCTTTGTCCCAAAAGGCCCATCGCTGCTTTTATGATCGTGCTTTTGCCGCTGCCCGACTCTCCAGCTATGCCTAAAATCTCCCCCGGCTGCAAAGTAAAGCTGAGATTCTGCACAACCGGATTCTCGTTATAGCAAATATCCACGGAATTATAAGTCAAAAGTGCGTCCATGCTTACCTCCTTTGCACCGGGCGAGAATTTGATTTATTTGATATCCAGATCGGCTGTAATTTCATAAAAATCACAAGGATGTGCGACTAGTCCGGTAACCTTGACTTTGGCAATCATGCTCATGCGCAAATGGGAAGCGAAGACATAAGCGTTGTCGTCCAAAATCGTCTGCTGCATTTCAATCGCAAGCTTTCCGCGCTTTTCTTTATCAAAGGTTTGGGCCATTTCTTGCGCAAGTTGCTCCAGCTTATCGTTATGATATTTTCCGTTATTGGTTGCCGATTTGTCAAGGCTACAGTAGGTAAAGAAATACTCCGGGTCGCCGGTAGGTGCGGTGACCATAGCGCTGGCATAGACGTCCCATGCATCCGGCTTGACTCTTATGCTGTTATGGTCCGCCGTACTGTTAATTTCCACGCCTATTCCGATTTTCTTCAGTGTAGCCTGTGCAGATTCGGCAAGCAACGGCAACTCCTGACGGCTGGGATAGGTGAGCCAGCGAATCACCAATTTCTTCCCGCCTTTTTCACGGATGCCATCACCGTCGGTATCAATCCAGCCGGCATCTTCCAAAATCTTTTTAGCAGACTCGGGATTATAGCTTTCGGTATGGACAGCTTCATTACCGAAGGTAAAACTGCTCGGAAAAACACCTACTGCCGGATAACCGTTTCCATTCAACAGCGTTTCAACAAAGCTTTTTTTGTCAATGCCCATGGCAATGGCTTTACGAACAGCCGCGTCATTTGTAATTTCGCTTTTAAAATTCATCCAAGCAAAGAAAGCTCTGCTGGTTGCCGAACTGGTGAATACGTACTTGTCATTTTTGAAAAGGGGATAGCTTGCGTACGGCATGCCATAAGCAGCATCAATCTCACCGGACTGCAGCGCCAT
This sequence comes from Patescibacteria group bacterium, assembly GCA_035560935.1. Classification (GTDB taxonomy): domain Bacteria; phylum Bacillota; class Negativicutes; order Sporomusales; family Sporomusaceae; genus DATMYQ01. The sequence continues at coordinate 3,124 of DATMYQ010000260.1, forward strand.
TGTCAATGTGTCGCCATCCGTGATCGTCCGTACGGTAATTTCGTCAATTTTCGGCTGGCCGTTCCAATATTTATCATTCTTAACCAGGTTAAGGCGCTGGCCGGATACGAGAGCTACAGCTTTGTAAGGGCCGGTAGCGGCTACGATGCCCTCTTTCGTGACGCCGGCTTGAACGTCATAAATACATCCGTAGGGGTCGGCAAGATAGTTGAGCAATGCCGGAACCGGAACGCTGGTAACAATGGTTATTGTTTGACCCTCAGCAGTAATTTTATTAATGTTCAGGTCTCCGGCCGCACGCTTATGCACCTTGACCAAATTCTCCAAGCATTCTTTTACCGCCGCGCCATCCATATGACGTCCGCTTGTAAAATACACCTTATCCTGCAAGGTAATCTTCCAGGTAAGATTATCAACCAGTTCATAGCTTTTGGCAAGCCAAGGCCCAATTTCCATCGAATCGGAATAGTGAAACAGTGTTTCACCGATGCCGTACCGGAGGCAAGCCCAGCCGCTGCTGCTGTTGTGGGGATTCACATCCGGTTCGCTATTTTCCGGATTAAAGGTTGTGTCGCCGAATACAAAGATCTTTTTGGCCTGAGCCGCGGGGGCGTTGCCTGTTCCTTTGTCCGGGCTATTGCTGCAGCCGGCAATCATGCTGATTGTAATGCACAGCGCGAGCAAAATGGGAATAACTTTTTTCTTCATGACAAATCTCCTCTTTTCTTCTCTCTATTTTATACGGCTGTTGCGGGGATCCACATAGTCCCTGATGGTATCTCCCAAGAGATTAAATAGCACAACAGACATAAAAATGGCAACCCCGGGGAATAATACCACCCAAGGATAGGTTTGCAGCATGCTCCTGCCGCTGCTCATCATACTGCCCCACTCCGCGATCGGCGGCTTGGCGCCCAGACCTAAAAAGGAAAGACCGGCTATTTCCATCAACATCGTGCCAATATCAAGCATGGCCGTTACTAATATGGGCCCGATGATATTGGGCAAAATATGCTTCGTAATGATTGTAAATGAGGTACTGCCGGCTAGCCGGGCAGCCGCAATAAAATTTGTGTGTTTTACTGCCAAGGTCTGACTTCTGGCAATTCTCGAATACTTGGGCCAGCTGATGACCGCCAATGCAATCACTGCATTTTGGATGCCGCCGTTTAGCACCGCCGCAATCGCCAACGCGAACACCAACCCGGGAAAAGCCAGACAAACATCGGATATCCGCATTACAACTGAATCAATCACCCCGCTAAAATATCCGCAATTCACGCCAATAATCGTTCCGGCAATTGAGATGATCGCTACCAATGACAGCGTTGAAAAAATGCTTGCTTGTGAACCGCTAATCACCCGGGACAGCATATCCCGCCCGTAGCGATCGGTTCCAAACGGATGTTCCACACTGGGAGGCTGGAGCGCAATGCTATTGTCCTGTATATTGGGATCATAGGGACAGAAAAAATCGGCAAATATTGCAATCGCCAGCAAGGCTATCACCAGTGATGAAAAAATAATCAGCTTCACTTTTGTATAATCTTTTTCCAGTCGCTGTCGACGTAGAGTAACACAGGCAGCATTGGCACTCATGTCTCATCACCGCCCAAGCGGATTCTGGGATCGAGAACACGATAAGAAATGTCCGCAATCAAGTTCACACAGACATAAATCATCGCCATCCAGACGACATAGGCTTGAATCATTGGATAGTCCCGCATATTGATCGCATCGACCGCGAGCTTGCCAACACCGTCCCACATGAATATGGACTCAACAATCGCCGTACCGCCGAGAAGACTGCCGATAGAAAGTGCCAAGAGGGTAATAATGGTAACCAGCGCCGACCGTAAGACACTCTTCCAAAGCGTTATCGAAAAACGGATTCCGCGAGATTTTTCCCCGGCTATGTATTCTTTACTCAATTCATCCAATACCGTGGCCCGTACTTGCCGGAGATATTTTGCCGACATGGCTATCGCCAATGTGAACGTAGGCAAGGCAACACTTTTCAGACTAATACCGGTGGTGATGACGGGGAAGATTCCGAGTTTGATAGCCAGAAAATACATTAGTACCAGCGCGACAAAAAAATTAGGCATACTATTGCCGATAAAGCTAAAGCTCCGAATCATATAATCAATAAATGTGTTTTGCCTGACCGCGGCCAAGACTCCCAATGGAATCGAAATCACAACCGTGAGTAGAATTGCCGTCGTCGTCAAAAGCAATGTCGCCGGCAGCTTTGAGATAAAGGAAGAAAATATATCTGCGCCAGATACATAACTAACTCCCATGTCTCCTGCCACTAAACCGCCAAGCCAGGTAAAATATTGGGTCATGAAGGGCTTATCCAGGCCTAAGCGTATTCTTTCAGCATCAATGACGTCCTGCGAAACCGCCATCCCCAAGTTATCGAATTTTTGAATAACGGCATCGCTTCCCGCAATCCTCATCATCGCAAATGAGAGTAATGTAATGCCTAATAATATAGGAATCAAATAAAGC
>DATMYQ010000261.1:0-12252 GCA_035560935.1 Patescibacteria group bacterium
TCTGAGTTTCTGGATGAAAATTGAGTCGGTTAACTTCGAAAGTATTGGATGTTGGGTAAGTCCGCACTTGGATTTGGTAGTTTGCGGTATTTTTAAGGCTGTGGCTGCAGCGGGCAGTATCCAATCAGACGGGGAGGAAGCAGACAGCGATAAAACGCGGCGAAAAATCAATAAGATTATTACTGGGAACGGCAAGCCATCTTTATAATTTGATGTTATAAGGAACAGTTTGGAATCCTTGGATACTGCGGACCTGCCCAAAGTGATCACTGTCACATGCAGAAAATATATTAGGGGGACTGAGCATATGAATAGCCGGAGATTTTCGATCGGTCAGCAGCTCGGCGCCATTTTTACAGTGATATTATTGCTTATTGGTTTGGCGTTCTGGTATTGCCTGTATCAATTTAAGGAGAACACCCGCCAGATGGAGGCGCTGAATACCCACACCACGGCCCGGGCGTTGCTGGTTAAGGATGCCCATACCAATTTTACCCGGGCGTTGCTGGATATGAGGGGATTTCTGTTTTATCAGGATGGGCAGGCAAGTTATGAAGAGGGATTTCGGAAGAATTTTACTCTGAGTGTAGAGCAAACAAAAAAGTATCATGAAAGCTCCAGCCAGACTGATACCCGCCAGGAAGGCGAGAAGCTGATCGCATTATTGACCAGTTATAAAGATTTGAGTGATAAAGTCATCGCTGCGAAAAAAAATAACGAAACTGCTGCATTGAATGAATTGACCAGCCAGGGGCGCCAGATTGTGAGTAATGTTGACAAGCAATATGTTGCATTGTCGGCGCTTCAGGAAAAATATCAGAAAGATAAAGCGGTCCAATTGGTGGCGGAATCCAATCGGGATATCATGGCGACAACGGTAGCAGCGCTGGTGATTTTTCTCCTGGCGGCGTTGGCGGCGATTTATTTCAGCCGTAAGATGGCCGCGCGCCTGAATAATCTCAGCGCCGACCTTCATCGCATTGGGACGCTGGACTTATCAGGACCGGATATTCAGCCTTCGAAAAATGATGAAGTCGGCGACATGGGCCTGACCGTGATTGAAATGAAAAAGAGCCTTAAAATCTTTGTCCGGCAGTTGCAGGAAAGCTCTGATGCGCTGGCGGCTTCCAGCGAAGAATTGGGTGCGACGGTGGAAGAAAATCTCAAAGCGTCGGAAAATGTCAGCCATAGCATTACCGGTATCGCCGCCGGTGTAGCCAGCAATGCCGACAGTGTGTCGAACATATCCGCCACGCTTCAGCAATTGTCCGCCAGTACGGAAGAAATGAGCGCCACTTCCGGCGAAGTCAATGAAAGTACGCAAAGCGCAGTGGTGGAAGTGACCAGTGGAATGAATATGTTAACCGGTTTGGCGAAACAAAGCATGACGATCGCCGAAGTGATGGGCGAGATTACGGGAAACACCAAGGAACTGGAAGCGGGTTCCCAACAAATCCAGGGGATTGCGGGGGTCATTCGGGAATTGGCGGGACAAACCAATCTGCTGGCGCTGAACGCGGCGATCGAGGCCGCCCGGGCTGGCGAGCAAGGACGGGGGTTCGCCGTGGTCGCGGAAGAGGTACGCAAGCTTGCGGAACAAAGCACGAAGGCGACGGAAGATATTTCTGTGATCATTGGCGCGATGAGCCAGCATATAAATCAAACGGTTTCTGCGGTGAGCGACGCTAATGTGGAAGTATTGGCCGGTAAAAAATCAGCGGAAGACACCTGTGAAAGTTTTCAGGCCATCGTTCGGAAACTGGGAGACGTGGAAATCGGCATTCAGCAAATATCCCGGGCCGTGGATGAAACCGCCAGAGGGACGGAGTCGATGGTTTCCAGCGCCGAGTCTATAAGTGTGGTGGCCACAAAAACTTCGGAAAGCGCGGCGGCGGTGGCGGCCGTTTCTGAAGAGCAAAGCGCCAGCATGCATGAAATCAATAAACAGGCCGAAAGCCTCAGCCAACTGGCTACTGACCTGGATCGTTCGGCCAAGCAGTTTAAACTCTAAATCATTTGATAAAGCTTTCGGGGTCTAGATTATCAACCCTGCGTTTGACGAAGCTGGTAAGGTTGTAAAAAAACAAGAAGCCGCAAGTGTTTTGCGGCTTCTTTACTGTATTCGGGACAATATTTCAGGGACAGGCGATAATTCTTCGGGCCCAAAGGCAGTCGGAGCAGTTGCGGGTTTGGCCGGTCGCGGTCTTACCTCTCAGCTTATTGCCGACGAGGTAAAGCCGACTTGTCATCCGTTGGGAAAAAACAACAAGCTGGTTTTTGCGCCGGGATATCTGACCGGCAGCCGAGCCGCCAATTCAGGGCGGCTGTCGGTCGGGGCTAAAAGTCCGTTGACCGGCACGATTAAGGAAAGCAACGCTGGCGGCAGTCTGGCTCAGAAGTTGGCCCGGCTGGACGTCAAAGCGCTGATCATTGAAAGGATGCCGGCGGAAGATCAATACTACGTACTGAAAGTGGACGTCAACGGCGTGACCTTTGAGGAAACGCCGGCGGAAATTATGGGAGGCTTCGGCAACTACGAAGCTATCCAGGTTCTCAATAAAAAATATGGCGACAAAGTAGGGATTGCGTTGATTGGTCCCGCCGGCGAATATCGCCTGGCGACGGCGAACATTTCCGTCAAAGACCCGGAAAGCAACATCCGCAGTTCCGGTCGTGGCGGCCTGGGTGCGGTGATGGGCTCGAAAAAAATCAAGGCCCTCGTTGTGGATGACGCCAATGCGCCGGGGGTTGTTGTGGCGGATCCGGAAAAATTCAACGAGGCGGCCAAACGCTTTGCCAAAGCATTAATGGATCACCCGGTTACCGGACAGGGCCTGGCGGCTTACGGCACGGCGGTGCTGGTCAATATCTTAAACGAGGCCGGCGGTCTGCCCACGGCCAACTTTACTCAGGGGCGCATGGACTGGAGCGACGAAATATCCGGGGAAACGTTAAATGCGAATATTACCGCCCGGGGCGGTGAGGGCAAAGTATCCCATGGCTGTCACGCCGGCTGTATTATCCGTTGTTCCCAGTGGTATTCCAATAAAAAGGGGAAATACGTGACCAGCGGTTTTGAATACGAAACTATTTGGGCGCTGGGCGCTGACGCCTGCATCAAAAATCTGGATGAGATCGCCGAAATTGACCGGGCGATAGATGATATCGGCGTGGACAGCATCGAAGTATCGGTAGCGCTGGCGACCGCGATGGCAGGCGGCATGCTGCCGTGGGGCGACGGCAAGAAAGCGTTGGAAGCGGTGCTGGAAATCGCAAAACCCACGCCGTTGGGCCGTCTGCTGGCCAGCGGAACGTCGGCTGTGGGCAAAGCCTGTGGTTTGTTCCGGGTGCCCGTTGTCAAAGATCAGGCGATACCGGCCTATGATCCCCGCGTAGTCAAAGGCGTGGGCCTGACCTATGCCACGACGCCGATGGGCGCTGACCATACCGCAGGCTACGCGGTAACCGCCAATATTTTAAAGGTCGGTGGTTACGTTGACCCGCACAAAAAAGAAGGCCAGGTGGAACTGTCGCGGAATCTCCAAATCGCCACGGCTGCCGTAGACAGCACAGGCTGCTGCCTGTTTATCGCTTTTGCTATTCTGGATATTCCCGACGGCTTCAACGCACTGGTGGATATGATTAACGCCCGTTATGGATATTCCCTGACGGCGGATGACGTCACCGCTCTGGGTAAGTCCATCTTGAAAACGGAGCAGAAATTTAACTGCGCCGCCGGCTTTACCGGCGCTCACGACCGGCTGCCGGAATTCTTTGAGTATGAACCCCTGCCGCCGCATAACCTGGTTTGGGATTTCACGCCGGAAGAAATCGACGAAGTTTGGAAATTCTAGTGTTGCACTGAAACTGGGGGAAATCTCCAACGGTAGTCAGGAAAGTCTGGAAGAAGGGCTTGGCTGGAGAGAATCCGGCCAAGCGCTCTTTCCGGGAATCAAAACGATTTCAGTAGTGGGATGAGGGAAAAATAATGGAATTTTTTCAGTATATACCGCTGACCGAAGCGAAAGAACTGATCGACAGCAAGCTGGACGGCGTGTACGCCGCTCCGGAAACGGTACCCCTGCTGGATAGTCTGGGAAGAATTACCGCCGAAGATATCGCCGCGCTGACGGATATGCCGCCCTTCGACCGATCGACGGTGGATGGTTACGCAGTGCGCAGCGACGATACTTACGGGGCCAGTGAGGCTTCACCGGCGCTGTTTGCCCTTGCGGGCGAAGTGGCGATGGGACAGCCGGCCACGGCGGAGATCGTATCCGGTCAGGCGATGGGAATTACCACCGGAGGAATGTTGCCGCCTGGCGCGGATGCGGTGGTGATGTTTGAACATACAGAGATGCTGGATGCCAATAACCTGCTGGTAAAAGACCGGATTGCACCCGGAGAGAATGTGGTGGCCCAGGGGGAAGACCTGCAGGCGGATTGCGCTATTTTGGCGATGGGACAGAAAATTTCGCCGCAGGATATCGGTGTTCTCGCCGCTTGCGGCTGTACTCATATAACGGTGCGAAAACGGCTGGAAGTTGGAATTATTTCCACTGGTGATGAATTGGTGGAGGTTGGCCAGCCCGTGGCTTTGGGCCAGATTCGGGACGTAAACTCCTTTGTGCTGTCGGCGATGCTGACGGAGCTGGGCTGCAGCGTGAAGCGGCTGGGCATTGTGGAGGACAGTTACGACAGATTTTATACGACCCTGCGGGAAGCGGTGGATACTTGCCAACTGGTCATTATATCCGGTGGCAGTTCAGTCGGCGCCAGAGATTATACGGTAAAAGCCATTGGCGCTTTGGGCCAGCCGGGGGTACTGATCCACGGCGTGGCGGTAAAACCGGGACGCCCCACTATTTTCGGAATGGTGGACACGACGCCGGTGTTTGGATTGCCGGGGCATCCGATGGCGGCAATGACCATCTGCGAACAGCTGGTCAAACCGGCGGCCCGCAAAATGATGGGACAGACACCGCCGGATATCATCAGCGTTCCGGCGATTTTGACGCGCAACGTGGCTTCCTCTCCCGGCAGAGATGACTTTGTCAATGTGCGGCTGAGCCGTCAGGACGGGCGGTACGCCGCTACCCCGATTCTGGGGAAATCAGGACTCATCAGAGTGGCGGCCCAGGCGGACGGGATGATCCATATCCTGACAAATCAAAGTGGACTTTATGAAGGGGACCCGGTAGACGTTCTTTTCATTAAGAATCCGCGATAAGGAGAGGTCGGCTTGAGCAACAAAGGCTATTTGCATTGCTTGGAACGCCAGCAGGCGCAAGAGCTATGGCGGCAAAAACTCATAGAATGCGGATATTTTGCAAACCTCCCGACAGAGGTTTTGGCGGTGGAAGCGTCGCTGGGACGGGTTACCGCCCGGTCTGAGTACGCCCGGCAGTCGGTGCCGCACTACAACGGCTCAGCCATGGACGGGATCGCTGTTTGCGCCCAGGATACCTACGGCGCCCGGGAGACGCTGCCGCAACAGCTGAAGCTGCTAGCGGCGGCCGAACCGTTTGTTCCGGACGGCTGTTACATCGTCGATACCGGTGATGCGCTGCCGGCGGGAACCAACGCGGTGATCATGATCGAGGACGTTCATATACATGACGGCGTTGCGGATATTATTGCCGCGGCGACGCCCTGGCAACATGTGAGGATTATCGGCGAAGATATTGTCGCCAATGAACTGGTAATTTTGGAGCACCAAACGATTGCGCCGGTGGATATTGCGGCGATGCTGGCGGCGGGACTGGAAAACGTCGCTGTGCTGCAAAAACCGAAAGTCGCCGTGATTCCCACCGGTGATGAAATCGTCGCTACGTCGGGCGAACTGGCGCCGGGAAAAATCCTGGACGTCAATTCTCATATGCTGAGCGCGGCTTTTGCCCAATGGGGAGCGGAGCCTTCCCGCACAGCGATCATTAAAGATAACATCAGCGCATTAAAGCGTTCGATATTCGCCAGCCTGCAAGTGAATGACATGGTGGTGATCAATGCGGGCACGTCGGCCGGTACCGAAGATTATACCGCAGATGTATTGGCGGATCTGGGGGAAGTTCTGGTGCACGGCGTAGCCATCAAACCGGGCAAACCGGTTATTTTGGCAATTTGTCAGAACAAACCGGTTATTGGACTGCCGGGATATCCGGTTTCCGCGATGCTTACCGCCGAGATGTTCATCCGGGACATTCTGCTGATGAGACAAAAATTGCCTTTGCCGGATACGGCCGAAATCGAGACGACCTTGGTGAAAACGGTGGCCTCCCACATTGGCGTGGAAGAGTATGTCCGGGTCACGGTAGGCAATGTGCAGGGAAAAATGGTGGCAGCACCCCTTAGCCGGGGAGCGGGAGTGATTTCCTCCCTGACCAAAGCCCAGGGTCTGATCAAGCTGGGACCCAATATTTCCGGCTTTAGCGCCGGTGTGACGGTTCCGGTGACGCTGCTGCGGCAGGCGCGGCCAGCCAATACTATATTGGCCGTGGGCAGCCACGATTTGGCGCTGGAACTGTTAGGCGTATTTTTACGGCGGCGGCTGGATAATGTAGCGTTATCCTGCGCCCACGTCGGCAGTATGGGCGGTTTGATGGCCATACGCAATCAGGAAGCGCATATTGCCGGTGTTCATCTGCTGGATGAAAAAACCGGCCTTTACAATATTGATTATGCACAGAAATTTCTGTCCAACGTGAACTGGATTCTGGTGAATCTAGCGATGCGTTGCCAGGGACTGATTGTGGCGCCGGGCAATCCCAAAGGCATCAAAAACTGGGAAGATCTGGCCCGACCGGATTTGGTTTACGTCAATCGCCAGCGGGGCGCGGGCACCCGCATGTTGCTGGATTTTGAACTGACCAAAGCGGGCATCCCCAGCAGCCAGATCTCCGGCTATGAAAAAGAGGTGGGTACTCACATGGCGGTGGCCGCCTCCGTGGCCGGCGGGAACGCGGACGCCGGCCTGGGCGTTCAGGCGGCGGCTCAGGCTCTGGGGCTGGACTTTATCCCACTGGCCCAGGAACAGTATGACCTGTTGCTGAACTTCACCATCGACGATAAACGGCAGGACGTCATTCTGGATATTCTGCAGTCGGACGAATTCCGGCGCGAGGTGGAAGCACTGGGTGGATATGACCTGAACAATGCCGGCAGGCTGGTTGCTTGCCGCAAAGGTTAAAAAACACGGGGATAAGCGGGGCGAGCGTAAATGGCTGGTGAAATTGAATTGCGGGCTTTTATGGGGCTCTCGAAAATTTTTAAAGAAAGAAACTGGCCTAGCCCGCTTTTGCTGAAAGTGAGCGAAGGACTCACGGCCTATGAACTGCTGAAAAAAGTGGAGCTTGCGCCGGAGCAGGTGGAAGTTATTTTCATCAATGGCAAGGTGGTTCCGCTGGATGATGCCGTAATCAAGCCGGGCGACCGCGTGGCGCTGGCTCCGCCGGGAACCCCGGGACCTTACCGGGTGCTGCTGGGGTTTCGAAAAATGGATTAAACGGATCGGCTGCCGATGCCGGACGGAGGAGGTTATCCGGATGAATATTGAGGTACGACTGTATGCCACATTGAGGGAACGGGCCCCGGCTGAAGCCGAGCTGGGCGTTTTCGCCGCCGCTTTGCCGGCGGGAAGCACCGTGGGGGATCTACTTCCTTCGATCAATATACCTGTTGCTGAAGTGCAAATGATCATGGTAAACGGCATCGGCAGGGAACTGGATACTGTTTTGCAGGATTCGGATCGGGTGGGACTGTTTCCGCCGGTAGGAGGCGGGTAAAATGACTCAGGAGAATGCGGTCCGTATGCTGGAGTCGGGAACCATCCCAGCCCGGTATCAAAAGAATATTGGCACCATCGGAGTGGACGGGCAGCTTCTCCTGTTGAAGGCGAAAGTAGCGGTGGTTGGCGCCGGCGGCCTGGGAGGAAATATCATTGAACTGCTGACCCGGCAAGGGGTCGGATTTCTTCGGATTATTGACGGCGATTGCTTTGCCGGCCACAATTTGAACCGTCAATTGCTGGCAACGGAACGGAATCTGGGAATGAACAAAGCGGAGGCGGCCGTTCGCCGTATTGCCGACGTTAATTCTGATGTTGTCGCTGAAGCCGTGCCGCAGATGCTGGACGAGAATAATGCGGCGGAATTTTTGGCCGGTATCGAGGTTGTCATGGACGCGCTGGACAGCCTGAGCGCCCGTCGACTGTTGGCGCGAACGGCGCGAGCGCTGAAAATTCCCATGATCCACGGCGCTATTGGCGGATTTACCGGCCGGGTGACAACCCTGCTGCCGGAAGGGGGGGCGGATTTAGAAAAACTTTTTCCCGATAACAGCGGTGAAGTGAAGGGCATTGAGTCGATACTGGGTAATCCGGCGACCACTCCGGCGCTCACCGCGGCGCTTCAGGTTCAGGAAGCGGTTAAAGTCATCACCGGCATCGGGGAACCGTTAGACCGGCAAATGCTTTATTTCGATACGCAGTTCAACCTGTTCGAGGTGCTGCGGCTAAAATGAAACTACGGAATCATTGATTATTGGGGCGGATAAAAAAGCTCCCTTTCCGGCGATAATAGTAGATTAAACTATTAACACCGGAAAGGGAGCTTCTTATTTAATTGCACAGCAAAACTTTATGCCTCAAACGATGCAGCGGTGTTTTATTTCATCAAGCCAAGTATTTCTCCGTTTTCTGGGAAACGACCCGTCATTTTTTTATCAAAGAGAACCGTGCCATCGATAATCACCTGGAAAGAGCCCGCACGACCGGGCACACATTCGACTTCTGCTTCAGGAAAGTTTCTGGCAATTTCCTCTGCCACACGGGCAGATTGGGGTGCATAGCCTCAATCGTGGCAGTAAATAATGACGATATCCTTCATGTTTTTCCCTCCAGCTTTTTAATAGCCCGCCGTAACAGCATCCTTCGAGGTAGTTTCATTATAAATTTGCGTTGTTGCCGTTGTCAATGAGACAGGTGGATCGGGACGAAACTGTAGGGCTTTTTTACGTTACTTAAAATTTTGCAGGAACTTGTATGGCTTGATGTTGCAGCAGGGCATCAAGATAATGATTAAAGATTTCAATGCTTTCCGCCGAAATCGCATCATCAAGCCAAAATCTCGCCCAAATGGCTCAAGGTTTGTAAGCGGCGGTTAGTAAATTCCGCACATGATAAGTGACGAACGATTCGTTGACAGACCGAGACCGATTACTCTATACTTGAAACAATTCAAAGCGGTACTGGATTACTCGGCGTGATTCCATAGTCTGCAGTAAAACGGTATTGTAAAGAAAAGGAAGGAGTGTTCTGCTATGACCTGGACATATAAGCTGACTCTTTGTTTTGACGGGAGAATGTCACCACCACCATCCGTAAGTAGCCATCAATCCCAATCTAGTCTTTTTTAGCGGGAAGGATTCTACTTACACAAAATCTCAGCATCCTCCCTCGCTCGAAAAGAGCCAATAAGGAGGACGTCTGTGCTTGGCGAAGATGAAAAAAAGCATACTGTTTGTTCACCGCAGCCTGTAAGCGGCGTCAACTCCGGAAAATCAGCAGTAAAGGAGATTGAACGTTATGCTTCAGGACAAAACACTCTTAGGATTGCTTTTGGCGGTGGTGTTTATGATGGTAGGCGGAGGCATGGTCATGCCTCAGTTGCCGCAAGTGGTGGCAGACTTTGATGGGAGTGGGCACTCCGTCGGCTATATTGCTTCGGCGTTTGCCGTTTCCTATTTATTGCTGCAAATACCTATTGGAAGTTTGGCTGACAGAATTGGTTGCAAGTCGCTGCTGGTGTTGGGCTATTTATTGTGTGCGCTTACCGGCTTAGTGTTTTATTATGCAACATCTGCAAACATGATCTTCTTTGGCCGGCTGGTGCAGGGTATTGGTGAGGCACCGATTTGGGCATTGGCACCGGCGCTGTTGTCAGCACGGTTTCCGCTGACGAAAGGAAGAGTTATAGGAATATATAGCGCCGCTATGCATGTGGGTTTGGCCTTAGGACCGATTTTAGGTGTAATTCTGATGCGAATGGTAAGCCAGAATGCTGTTTTTATCGCGTATTCAGCAGGGTGTCTGGCGGGGGCGTTTATCATTTTTCTGTTAGTAGAGGACGCTAATATCGTTACGAAGTCGGAATGTCAGCTCCGGTGTCAATTTAACATTTCTGACCTTGTCCGTCTGGTCAAAACAGGGAAAACGCTATTGGTCCTATTGGGTATTACCCTGTATGGATCCTGTTATGGGATCTTCCATACCAACATACCCTTTTTCCTGTTGGAAGAGCGAAATTATGCCCCTACGCATATCGGGATGTTCTTTTCCTTGTTCTATGCAGCCCTTAGTTTTTCGCAGGTGATTGCCGGACCCGTTTCAGACCGCATTGAAAGGATATATTTCATGATTGCCGGTCTGATCACGGTGGCGGGTGCCTTGGCTGTCCTGCCGATTTGCAGTTTACCTTGGGCACTGTTGGTGGTCTTGATTGCGGGGGGTGGTATGGGGGTCTTTTATTTGGCCTCCATGGCGTATCTGCATGAAATTGTTCCGGAATCATTAAAGGGAACGATTTCCGGTGCTTATTTTCTTTTTTGGGGTGGCGGCTACTTTTCCGGCCCGCTTCTCATGACCCAGGCCGTGGAATTCAGCGGATTTCAGGCCGCTTTGATGGGTTGCTCCCTGTTGACTGTGTTGGTGGCGGCAGGAATGCTCCTGGTGCCGGATTCGCAGGAAGCTGCAAGGAATGGTACTGGGAACAATTAAGAGAAAATCGTGTGCTCTCCTATAGCCTGGACGGAAGGGATGGGCGTATTGTTTCTTTCCAAGTGTTCCAATAGTGCCAATAATCCGTACGTTACGAGATCAGCCCCCGATTTGGCTTTCAGGCCAGATCGGGGGCTGATCCTATTTTACTGCAACATCAACAGATGTTGTAATGTTCAAAGAAAAAATGGTAGCCCGTGTTTACTATTACGCCAAACGCTTATCCTGGTGCGGTCGGGTGAGCGGGGCCGTCGGTGGAAGCCACTTCATTCCGGGAATATCGCAGTCTTTGCATGTGGGACAAAACTCAGACTGTTTTAAATATCGTTGCCCTCCACAACGTGAACATTTGTAGATTCCGGTCATAGTACATTTTTCACCTACTGTTAACATTCGCTTTCATCTCCCTCATTTTTATGTAATGGTTTGATGGTTTGAACGTGGAGTAGTGTTTCGGAAACAATTATCTGTACACCGGACTGGACCCGCAAAAGGGCTGAATAAATTCAAGATTGTGAATTGCGGTAGAACTATTATAACATGCGGGACTAAACAGAAGCAATAAGACGATTATCCTATTATTACCATTGGGGTTTTATTGTATTTGTAATCAAGGCAGGTATGCGTGAGTCGGCCGTGGCATGTTATAACGATTAGGCATAATAAGACTATTTAAACAAGAAAATTTAAGTAGGAAAGGTGGGGCGGGATGGATTATACTATAGGTATTGATGGGCGACTCATGGGGAACCATATTTTACGATCCTATGAGCGGCCCGGGTCAAACAAAAAAACCGCCCAGCGGGCGGTTTTTCATAAAACAGCTTATATTTGGCGGAACAAACCGACCACTTTGCCGAGAATGTTTACGTTGCGGGAATAGATTGGTTCCAGGGCATCATTTTCCGGTTGTAGGCGAATCTGTGTGCTTTCTTTAAAAAAGCGCTTTACTGTGGCTTCCTCACCGTCGAGTAGCGCAACGACAATATCACCGTTGTTGGCATGGGAGGTTTCCTGGACGAGAACGTAGTCACCATCCAAAATTCCTGCGTTAATCATACTGTCACCGGAAACAGAGAGCATGAACACATTATCTTTGTTGCCCAGCAACTCTGCCGGCAGAGGGTAGGTTTCCTCAATGTTTTCAACGGCCAAAATCGGCTGCCCGGCTGTTACTTTGCCCACCAGAGGAACGGGAGTCATAATTTTTTGCCGCCAAGGAGATTCGTCCATGACTTCAATGGCACGGGGTTTGGTCGGATCGCGGCGAATGTGGCCCAATGTTTCCAGCTTTTCCAAATGCGAATGGACGGTTGCGCTGGAACTCAGTCCGACAGCCAAACCGATTTCACGGACGGACGGCGGATAGCCTTTGCTACGTAAATTTTCTTTAATGTAGTCCAAAATTTGACGCTGCTTGTTACCGAGAGTAGTGCGAGCCATCGTAGATCACCTCTTTTTAATATGGCTCATTATAATAT
>DATMYQ010000262.1:0-2724 GCA_035560935.1 Patescibacteria group bacterium
TATCCTGTATTCTACCAAAAATTTTCTAATAAAGAAAATAAAACATAACGCATTAATAAGCACGCAAACCAATAAACGCGGATTGGCAACACCATTCACCGTAACATTTAACTGAATAATAAAAGCACCGCCTCTCCAGTCTTCAACCATCAGACCAGAAGGCGGCATTAGCTGCGCAACAACAGTCACCCAGCCCGGCAGCAACCGCAAACCTTTATTGATCGACTCCGCGCGTCCATGCAGACTCTGTATATCGGCCCGAACGCGACAAGCTTTACCGACAAGACAATGCTACCCGACCAAAACATCTATACCATCATTTTGATAAACGCAAGGGAGGCCCTAGCGCCTCCCTGTTTATCTGTTTCCATACATTTTTTCATAATATTCCTGATAAGTACCCGATTTAATTTTCTGCCACCACTGACGATTTTCCAGATACCAGTCCACGGTTTCACGAATACCCCGTTCAAAAGTATACTCCGGCTGCCAGCCCAGTTCACGATAAATTTTGCCGGCATCAATGGCATAGCGCCGGTCATGCCCCGGACGATCCTTAACATACTTAATCAGGGTTTCCGGCTTGCCCAGCATAGACAAAACGGTTTTAACGATTTCCAGGTTAGTTTTTTCATTATTGCCGCCAATATTATAGACCTCGCCCGGAATACCTTTATGCAATACGGTGTCAATAGCCTGGCAATGATCGGTAACATACAGCCAGTCCCGTATGTTGAGTCCGTCGCCATAGACTGGCAATTCCTGATCTTCCAGCGCATTAGTAATCATCAGAGGAATCAATTTTTCCGGGAAATGGTACGGACCATAGTTATTGGAGCACCGGGTAATATTCACCGGCAGCTGGAAAGTTTCATGATACGCCCGTACCATCATGTCCGCACCTGCTTTACTGGCTGAATACGGACTATTGGCCGCTAAGGGAGTTTCTTCCGTAAATAATCCCGTAGGTCCCAGGGATCCATACACTTCGTCGGTCGACACCTGAAGATATTTTTTAACTGTAGCTTTTCTGGACTGGTCCAGCATCACCTGTGTTCCTAGCACATTCGTCAAAATAAACTGTTCCGGGTGTTCCAGGCTCCGGTCCACATGTGACTCGGCGGCAAAATTCACCACATAGTCTACCTTTTCGCCAGCAAAGATTTTATCCATCGCCGTCCGGTCAGAAATATCCGCTTTATAAAAAGCATACCGCGGATCCGCGTCTATCGCCTGCAAATTTTCCAGATTTCCCGCATAAGTCAGCGCATCCACGTTGATCACGCGATAGTCCGGGTATTTGCCCAAGATATGATGGACAAAGTTACTACCGATGAAACCGGCGCCACCTGTTACCAGTATTGTCGTCTTTACTGCTCTCGTCATTTTCATCAGACTCCCCGCACGTAAAATTCCTGCACCCAGCAAGCTCTACCGATGAGCCGTCGTCCAGTCAAATCCAATCTCCTGATCATTCCAGTCAATGCGATATTCATCCGGATTTTTCGGATCGTAAGACTCCGTGGTAAAGTACATAATTACCGCCGGCTGATTGCCCAGCACCCGATAACCATGCGCCACTCCGACGGGTATCAGAACGACCTGGGGATTGTCTTCACCCAAATAAAACACATTGGTTTCACCCTTGGTTGGCGAATCTTCCCGGACATCATGCAACACGACCTGTGCGTTCCCTACCGGGAAAAACCAGATATCATCCTGTTTTTTATGATAATGGAAAGCTTTGATAACCCCGGGATAACTCTTGGAAAAAGAAGACTGTCCAAATCGGGTTAATAATTCATCGTCATCACGCAGCACTTCCATAAAAAAACCCCGGTCATCACTATGTCGAACCAGTTTTTTTACTTTCACGCCCGCAATCATTCAGTCACCTCTTCTTGTTTTGTCCCCACTGCTTCCGGATCAGACAATGCACCAAAATGAATTTCCATGTCTTTTGCCAATTCCGTGGCACGCACCAGTGACGGAAAGGTTCCTGCATCGGTCCACCAACCCTTGAACGTGTCGTAAGTCATGTTACCACGTTCAATATAGGCGTTGTTTACGTCAGTGATTTCCATCTCGCCCCGTCCGGACGGTTTCAGCGTCTTGATGATGTTGAACACATCGGCATCATACATGTAAATACCGGTTACAGCACAGTTCGATTTGGGTTGTTTCGGTTTTTCCTCGATGGATAAAATATTATTCCCCTGCATTTCCGCTACGCCGTACCGATGTGGATCCGGAACCTCTTTAAGTAAAATCTTGGCGCCGTTTTTCTGCACAGAATAATTTTTGACCGACTCCGTCAAGTCATCTTCAAAAATATTATCGCCGAGAATAACAACACAGCGTTCCCGACCGACAAAATTTTCGGCTAGACTGAGCGCCTGGGCAATACCGCCCGGCTGATCCTGAATTTTGTAAGTAAACTCTAAACCGAAATCATGGCCACTGCCTAATAAATTAACAACCGCACCCATATGTTCTTTGCCCGTTACGATCAGAATTTCCGTTATTCCAGCATTTGCCAGTTTGGCGATTGGGTAGTAAATCATCGGATACTGCCCTACCGGCAATAAATGCTTGTTTGTCACCTTTGTCAATGGGAACAGTCGCGAGCCGGTGCCGCCGGCCAGAATAATTCCTTTCATCAAACCATTCTCCCTCTATTCATATTTTTTGTTAGAACGGAAAAAACCATGTCTTATATTATAC
>DATMYQ010000263.1:0-12991 GCA_035560935.1 Patescibacteria group bacterium
GTTCTATAATGAGTATAATTTTACTTCGCACGAAAAGGATGTGCAACATGACCACTTACCGTCATTCTCCGGAGCCAACCACTTTTTGGCAGCAGCAGGAACGCGAACTATCCCTATTGGATTCCCGAATGGCAGCCTTGATTGAACGGTTGGGTCCCTGCCGCCTCCAGCCACGCCATGACAGTTTTCTCGTACTTTGTCAGTCGATCATCTCCCAGCAGTTGGCCAGCAAAGCCGCCGATTGCATCTGTAACCGCTTCCTGGCCCATTACAACGGCCATCCGGAGCCATCTGGTGTTCTGGCTACCCCCCCGGAAGATTTGCGTTCTCTGGGGCTCTCCTCGCGCAAAGTGCTGTATATCCGTGATCTGGCGGAAAAGATTCTGGATGGAACGGTCACACCAGAACACTATGCTGCTGACGGTTCATCCATGACAGACTCCGATATCGTTAAACAGTTGACCGCCGTAAAGGGTATCGGTATTTGGACAGCGGAAATTTTTCTGATGTTCGCCCTCTGCCGCCCCGATGTCTTCCCAGTGGATGATCTGGGATTGCGTAAAGGCGTCCAGCAGTTGGAAAATCTTCCGGAGCTGCCGGATAAAACCACTATGATCAAGGTATCCGGTCAGTGGAGTCCGTACCGGACATTGGCCGGCTGGTATCTGTGGCAAATGTTGGCAAAATAATAAATTCAAGGAGGATCTGCCGATGAAAACGGTCTTTTTCTATGTTCACCCCGGCTATGCGGATTGGGAGGGCGGCTTTATCCTGCCGGAGCTACGCGAAAACTCTCCCTTCCCAATAAAAACGATGGCTGCCCAAGCCCAACCGGTAAAGTCCATGGGCGGGCTGCAGATCATGCCTGATCTTACGCTGGCAGAGCTGGAACCGGCAGCCGCGGCGCTTGTCATTCTTCCCGGCGGTTATTCCTGGATACAGCATCCTGAGGAACATGCCGGGATCGTGCACTTGCTCCCCCGCCTGCGCCAAAACCGGGTCCCGCTCGCTGCAATTTGTGCCGCTACACTGGCTTTTGCCAGGCTGGGCTGGCTTAATGATATTCCTCACACCAGCAACGGACTGGACTTCCTGCAATCCCAGGTTCCTGATTATGCCGGCGCCGCCGGCTATGTTGATCAGCCCGCCGCCACCGGCGGACAAATCATCACTGCCTCCGGCATCGGCGCCATCGAATTCGCTTATGAAATTCTCACTCTGTTGGAGGTTTATGACGACAGCACCCGCCGTCAATGGTTCGCTCTCTATAAGCATGGTATTTTGCCGCCGCCGGAATTTTGGGTACAAAAACATTGATTCTATAGACACTCCGCCAAAAACGCTACAGCAGATTTTCCCGACCTTGGAGTTGTAGTTTCTGATATGCGCGTCAAAGGCCGCTTGCATTTCCACGAAAATGCAGGCGGCCTTTACATTGGGGAACCTCTGATTAATCCGTTCTCCCCGATACTTTTACAGTTTACGGCTGCCCCGTTTGGTGATAGGAACGCCGTCACGGCACAACGGACAGTCGTCCGGCTGGTAGGTAGGTACATCCAGATGCAAGAGAGCCTGGGCCGGCACACCAAAATCTGCTTTACCGCCGCTGCGGTCCACCAGCATACCGACGCCGACCACTACACCGCCCTGCTCTTTAACCACGTCCAGCACTTCTACCACCGAACCGCCGGTGGTCACAATGTCTTCCACTACCAGCACCCGCTCGCCGGGGTTAATGACAAAACCACGCCGCAGGGTCATCCTCCCATTTTCCCGTTCGGTGAAAATCGCCCGGGTCCCCAGGTTTTTTCCTACTTCGTGCGCCAGCAGGATGCCGCCGGTCACGGGACCGACCACCACCTGCACGTCATCCTGGCGAAAACGTTCCGCCAACGCGGCGCACAGCCGTGCGGTATGCTGGGGATACTGAAGCACCTGAAACTTCTCCGCGTACAACGGGCTGTGCAAACCAGAGGTTAGCAAAAAGTGCCCCGCCAGTATCGCGCCGGTTTCTACAAAAAGCTGCCGGACTTCATTTTCAGTCATTCTGATCCCTCATTTCTGCAATAATCTTTAGAGCGGCTTCGCGGGGCTGCGCCGCTGCGGTAATCGGCCGGCCCACCACCAGATAATCGGCGCCGGAACGCAAAGCCTGCGCCGGCGTAGCTGCACGGGCCTGATCGTTCATCTCGGCCCCGGCCGGTCTGACTCCGGGAGTTACGATCAGAAAATCCGGTCCGCAGGCCTGACGAATCGCTGCCGCTTCCTGGGGCGAGGCTACCACACCGTCCATGCCGGCTTCTTTTGCCAGCCGGGCCAGGTGAACCACCTGTTCGGCAATCGGTACGGCATAATTCAGGCGCTGCCATTGATCCTGCTCCATACTGGTCAAAACGGTAACGGCAATGAGCAAGGGTCTTGGTATTTCCAGCCGCTGGGCCTCGATGTCCGCCGCTACCGCCGCGGCGGACATCATCGCCGCGCCGCCGCCAGCATGTACATTGAACATGGATACTCCCAGTCCCGTCAATACCGAGGCTCCCTGAGCCACGGTATTGGGGATATCATGCATTTTCAAATCCAGAAAAACATCCTTGCCCAATCCGCGCAGGTAGGTCACAGCCTCCAGTCCAACACTGTAAAACAACTGCATGCCCACTTTATAGTAGCTGACGGCATCCCCCAGGGATTCCACCAGCTGTTTCACTTCGTCCAAGCTGGAATAATCCAGAGCCGCAATCAACCGCCGGCCCGGATTACAACATGGTTTTGTCATGTCTATCGTCGCCTCCGTTCATTAGCCGGCCTATGCCGGCGGAACGCGCTTTTTCGTTCGTTGAAAGGGTTACGCCAAGATCAACTGGCCTACTATATCATTCACATGGTTCAGCCGGCGCTGTTCCAGATAGGTCTGAATTCCGGCCGCGACAGATACCGGCGCGGTAGGATCGATAAAATTAGCGGTGCCCACGGAAACGGCGGCAGCACCGGCCAGCAAGAATTCCACTGCGTCTTCCCCGGTCATGATGCCACCCATGCCGATCACCGGTACAGCAACGGCCCGGGCCACCTGCCAGACCATCCGCAAAGCCACCGGTTTTACCGCCGGTCCTGACAAACCGCCCACGGTATTGCCCAGTACCGGTTTCCAGCTGTGGATATCAATGGCCATGCCCAACAATGTATTGATCAGCGAGATGGCATCCGCGCCGGCGCCTTCCACCGCCTTAGCCATCAGGACAATATCGGTCACGTTGGGAGATAATTTGGCAATCACCGGCAAGGTGCTATTGGCCTTCACCATCCGCACGACCGCGGCGGCGCTGTCCGGGCAGGTACCGAAAGCGATCCCGCCCTGCTTGACGTTAGGGCAGGAAATATTCACTTCCAGCCCGGCCACACCCGATCCTTCCAGGCACGCAGCCAGTTCCCCGTATTCTTCCACGGTGTTGCCGGAAATGTTGACGATCACCGGGACATCCCGACGGGACAATTCCGGCAAAATGGCGGTTAAAAATTCTTCCACGCCGGGATTTTCCAAGCCGATACAGTTCAGCATACCGGCCGGCGTTTCGGCAATCCGCCGGCCGCTGTTGCCGGCACGGGGCAGCAGCGTCGTCCCTTTGACGACGACCGCGCCCACCTGGGAAAGATCTACAAAGTCTTCAAATTCCAGACCAAACCCGAAGGTGCCCGAAGCCACCATTACCGGAGTTTTCATAGCGATGCCGGCGATATTTACCGCCAGCGATTTTTTCGCTTCCCATCGACACTGCATTATGCCAGCACCTCCCCGGCCCAGAATACCGGCCCGTCGGTGCAGACCTTGCGCCGCTTGCCGTCGGTTCCGGCGCAGGTGCAGGACAAGCAGGCTCCCAGCCCGCAAGCCATATAATCTTCCAGTGATACCTGGCAGGGAATCTGCCGCAGGGCGGCGATCCGGGCCACTGCGGCCAGCATCGGCTGCGGACCGCAGGAATAAATCATGTCAAAATGATTTTGCGCCAACAGTTCCGGCAGTAAATCCACCGTCAGTCCCTGCCGTCCCATGCTGCCGTCATCCGTGGTGATGTGAGTGTTATGACAAACGCCGGCAAACAAATCGGTCCAGAACAGTTCTCGATGATCACGTCCGCCCATAAGCACCGTCACGGGCCGGGGGCACAAAGCGCCCGCCAGCATCAGCAGCGGCGCCAGGCCCATGCCGCCGCCGACCAGCAAGGGCCGCTGCCCCTGCGGGGTGAAGCCGTTGCCCAGCGGTCCCAGACAGTTGACGCCGTCACCGGCCGTCATCGCGGCCATCAGGCCCGTGCCTTTGCCGACAATACGGTAAATAATCTCCAGCGTACCCGCCGCCGGGTCCGCAGCCGTCACGCTGAACGGCCTTCTCAGTAACGGTTCATAGCTGTCCGCAATTTTCAAATGAACAAACTGGCCGGGGCGCAGAGCGGCAGCGGTTCCCGGCGCTGCCAGCGTGAGTCGCCGGACCTCGTCAGAGAGACTGACCTGGGATACTACCCGGGCCGGTTCCGCAAACTTACCGGACAAGTTCATCGCCTCCGCTTACATAGTCCTGCATGGCCAGCACGTAGTGCAGCCGCCGTTCCCGCATGGACTGGAGCACATGGATTACCGCGTTGGCTGTATCCATCGAGGTCAGGCAAAGCAGGGAATGTTCCACCGTGGCCCGACGGATTTTAAAGCCGTCGGTGGCGGTCTGGCCGCCTTTGGTCAGCGTATTGACCACCATGTTGATCTGGCCGCCCTTGATCATATCGATAATGTTCGGCGCCGGTTCACTGACCTTGGCCACCGCAGTCACCTCTAAGCCAATTGATTGAAGGTAGGTCGCCGTTCCCTGGGTAGCCAGCAGCTTGTAGCCCAGTTCGGCAAACTGCCGGGCGGCCTCACCCGCTTCTTCCTTGTCTTTGTCCGCGATGGTAAACAGCACGGACCCGGAAGCCGGGACGTTCATACCCGCTCCGGTAATAGCTTTATACAATGCCCGGGGATAGTGATAATCGATGCCCATCACTTCGCCGGTGGATTTCATTTCTGGTCCTAATGAGATGTCCACCTGCTGCATTTTCGCAAAGGAGAACACCGGTGCTTTTACCGCCGAGTAGGGTTTATTGGGCAGCAAGCCGGACGGGTAACCCAGTTTTTTCAGTGTTTCTCCCATCGCCAGCTTCGTGGCCAGGTTAACCATCGGCACACCGGTCACTTTGCTGAGGAACGGGATGGTCCGGCTGGACCGGGGATTTACTTCCAGTACATAGACTTCTTCGTCCACGACCACGTACTGGATATTGATCAGTCCTTTGACGTGCAGGCCGAGGGCCAGCCGCCGGGTGTAGTCAACGATCGTCCCGATCACCTGTTCCGACAGCGTCCGGGGCGGATATACGGCGATACTGTCGCCGGAATGGACTCCCGCCCGTTCCAGATGCTCCATGATACCCGGGATCAGAACGTCAACCCCGTCAGCAATGGCGTCCACTTCCACTTCGGTACCTTGCATATAGCGATCCACCAGAACCGGATGTTCCGGCGAAGCTTTTACCGCCCGGGTCATATAGTCTTCCAGCTCCGCGTCGCTATGGACAATCTCCATGGCCCGTCCCCCCAGCACATACGACGGCCTTACCACCACCGGATAGCCGACGGCATTGGCCGCAGCCACCGCTTCCGGGGTATTGACTACGGTACTGCCCTGCGGCCGGGGAATATTGAGTTCTTCCAGCACCGCGTCAAATTTTTTCCGGTCTTCCGCCCGGTCAATATCGGTAACGCTGGTGCCAAAAATTTTCACACCGGCTTTGGTCATCGGCGCCGCCAGATTAATGGCGGTCTGGCCGCCGAACTGAACGATCACCCCATCGGGTTTTTCTTTATCGATCACGTTTAAGACGTCTTCCGTGGTCAATGGTTCAAAATACAGACGGTCAGAAGTGTCAAAGTCGGTGCTGACCGTCTCCGGATTATTGTTGATAATGACGGTTTCATAGCCCAGTTCTTTCAAGGCCCAGACCGAATGGACCGAGCAATAGTCAAACTCGATGCCCTGGCCGATCCGGATCGGACCGGAACCCAGCACCAGTACTTTGGGCCGGGGCGTGACCACTACTTCGTCTTCCTGCGCGTAGGTGGAGTAATAATAAGGCGTCAGGGCCTCAAACTCAGCCGCACAGGTATCCACCATCTTGTAGCAGGGCACCAAGGCCGCCTGCTTGCGCATTTCCCGGATATCGTACACGCTTTTGCCGGAAAAATCGGCCACGGAGCGATCGGCAAAGCCCATTTTCTTGGCGGTGGCCAGCAGTTCCGGCGTGGTAGCCGCCATGCCCAGCCGCTCTTCCATCCGGATAATATTGTGAATCTTGTTCAGAAAGAACATATCCACCTTGGTAATTTGATGAATTTCTTCGCACTTGATGCCGCGGCGCAAGGCTTCGGCGATGACAAAAATCCGTTCATCATCCGCCAGCGCCAAATTGTTCCGGATATCTTCCGTAGACAGCTGGCTGACTTCCGGTATCCTCAAATGGTGCAGGCCAATTTCCAGTGATCGAACCGCTTTGAGCAGTGCCCCTTCAAAAGAACGATCAATGGCCATCACCTCACCGGTAGCCTTCATCTGGGTCCCCAGATTGCGGTCGGCAAAATGGAACTTGTCAAAAGGCCAGCGGGGGAATTTCACCACCAGATAATCCAGCGCCGGTTCAAAACAAGCCTTGGTTTTACCGGTGACAGCGTTGGTGATTTCATCCAGATGGTAACCTACGGCAATTTTGCTGGCGACCTTGGCGATGGGATAGCCGGTGGCTTTCGAGGCCAGCGCACTGGAGCGGCTGACCCGCGGATTTACCTCAATGACATAGTATTTAGTGCTGCGGGTATCCAGCGCATACTGCACGTTGCAGCCGCCCTCGATACCCAGCGCCCGGATGATCCGCAGCGAAGAGGTCCGCAGCATCTGGTATTCAAAATCCGTCAGAGTCTGAGACGGCGCCACGACGATGCTGTCGCCGGTATGAATACCCACCGGATCAAAATTTTCCATATTACACACGGTGATGCAGTTATCGGCGGCATCCCGGATGACTTCATATTCGATTTCTTTCCAGCCGGCCACGCTGCGTTCGATCAGGCACTGGCCGATCAGACTGTATTTCAAGCCGCGGTTGACCACATCCCGCAGTTCTTCGTCGTCATTGACGATGCCGCCGCCGGTACCACCTAAGGTATAGGCGGGGCGGACAATCAACGGATAGCCGATTTCCGCGGCAAACTCCAGCGAGGCTTCAATGGTTTCCACGATGGTGCTTTCCGGGATAGGCTGACCGATTTCTTCCATGGTCTGCTTGAACAGTTCCCGATCTTCGGCTTTTTTGATGGCTTCCAGCGGCGTTCCCAACAACCGGACCTGATATTGTTCCAACACACCGGCGTCGGCCAGTTTCACCGCCAGATTGAGGCCTGCCTGGCCGCCCAGCGTAGCCAAGAGACCGTCGGGACGTTCCTTGGCGATAATTTCAGTAACAAATTCCAGCGTCAGGGGCTCAATATACACCCGGTCCGCCATGTTGGCGTCCGTCATGATCGTGGCCGGATTGCTGTTGACCAGCACGACTTCCAGCCCTTCTTCCTTCAGTGCCCGGCAGGCCTGCGTGCCCGCGTAGTCGAATTCCGCCGCCTGACCGATAATAATCGGTCCGGAACCGATCACCAGAACTTTTTTCAAATCTTCATTTTTCGGCACCGTTAATTCCCCCTCGCCGCGTTGCCGTTGGTGGCCCGCGCTGCCGTCAGCAGTTTCATAAATTGATCAAACAGGTAGGTATTGTCGTCCGGTCCCGGAGCTGCCTCCGGATGATACTGCACCGAAAATACAGGCAGCTGGTTGTGGCGCATTCCTTCCACCGTGTCGTCGTTGACGGCGCGATGGGTAACGGTCACATCTTTGCCGGCCAGAGACTGCTCATTCACCGCGTAGCCGTGATTTTGTGAGGTAATGTATACCCGGCCGGTGGCCAGGTCCTTCACCGGATGATTGGCTCCCCGGTGACCGAATTTCAGTTTGTAGGTGTCGCCGCCCAGCGCCAGCGCCAGCAACTGATGGCCGAGACAGATGCCGAAGATCGGTTTTTGGCCCAGCAGTTCTTTTACCATCGCGATATCCGCCGGCACATCCTTGGGGTCTCCCGGTCCGTTGGACAGGAAGATTCCATCAGGATTCAGCGCCAGAATCTCTGCCGCCGGAGTGCCGGCCGGCAGTACGGTCAACTGGCAGCCCATCTTAGATAACGAATTGAGAATGTTTTGCTTGATGCCAAAATCCAGCACCGCCACATGAGGACCGTCGCCGGCCATCGTATACACTTTCGGCGTGGTGACTTCCGCCACCACCTGCGTTGTCATCGGAGTGGCCAGCAGCATATCCACCGCCTCCCGCGGCAGCGCTTCGGGAACAATGACACCGCGCATCGTACCATGGGAACGGATGCGCCGGGTGATGGCCCGGGTATCGACACCGTAGATGCAGGGGATATCCCGTTCCTTCAGATATGCCATCAGAGAATTTTCCGCCTGCCAGCTGCTGTGCAGATCGCAAAGATCGCCGATCACAAAGCCTCGGACAAAGGACTGCCGCGATTGATTATAGACATCGGCAACGCCGTAGTTGCCGATCAGGGGATAGGTCATGGTCACAATCTGCCCGCAGTAGGAAGGATCAGTCAACACTTCCTGATAACCGGTCATGCCGGTATTAAATACCACTTCACCCACCGCACCGGTGGCGTTGAAGCGGGTTTCATCCACACAAAGGAGGCCGGGAAATTCACTGCCGTCCTCCAGAATCAACTTGCCTTTCATATGGTCACCTCACCGTTTTTCATCACAATCCGTCCGGCCACAATGGTGGCGACGGCTTTGCCTTTCAATTCCCGCCCGTCAAACGGGCTATGCTTGCCCCGGGTATAGCTTTCTTTCATATTCACCGTCCAAACCTTATCCGGGTCCAGGACGGTGATATCCGCCAGAGCCCCCACTTCCAGACTGCCGGTGTCCAGGCCCAAAATCCGGGCCGGTCCCAGCGTTAATTTACCAACCAGTTCCGACAGGCTGAAGCGTCCGGTATGATACAGAGCGGTCAGCACAACCCCCAGCGCGGTTTCCAGCCCGGGAAACCCGTTGGCGGCATAACGGAACTCCACATCTTTTTCTTCAAAGGCATGGGGAGCATGATCCGTGGCAATGGCATCCAGCGTCCCATCCTTCAGACCGGCCACCAGCGCCTCCACATGGTCGGCGGAACGCAACGGCGGATTCACTTTGGTCGCCGTATTAAAACTTTTTACTTCTTCATCCGTCAGCGTCAGATGATGCGGCGTTGCTTCCGCCGTCACCCGCACACCCCGTTTTTTGGCCTGGCGGATCAGTTCTACCGCCCCCGCCGTGCTGACATGGGCAATATGCAGCGCGCCGCCGGTGTATTCCGCCAGCAGAATATCCCGGGCCACCGCTACATCTTCAGCCACCGCCGGACGGCCTTTCAATCCCAGCATGGCCGACACCGCGCCTTCGTGCATATAGCCTTCACCAGCCAGTTCCTCGTCCTCGGCATGGGAAATTACCGGGCAGTCAAAAATCGAGGCATATTCGAGACCAGTTCGCAACAGCTTGGCGTTGGCCACGTAGTGACCGTCATCGGAAACGGCCACCGCCCCGGCTTCCACCATATCGCCGATTTCCGCCAGTTCTTTGCCTTCCTGCCCTTTACTGAGCGCGCCAATCACCTTGACCCGGACCGCGCCTTCATGGTGTGCCCGTTGCTGTATGCCGGCGACCAAAATCGAGTTGTCAATAATGGGCCGGGTATTGGGCATACAGGCCACGGTGGTAAAGCCACCCGCCGCCGCCGCCCGGGTACCGGAAGCGATGTCTTCTTTCGCTTCCAGGCCCGGTTCCCGCAAATGGACATGCATATCAATCAGTCCGGGAGTCACCACCAGTCCGGTGGCATCCAGTATTTCGGCGCCCTCAGCGGTCAATTGCCCCCCTATTGCGCTAATTCGTCCCTGGTCAATCAAAACGTCGCCAATTTCATCAGTATTCGTTGCCGGATTAATAATTCGTCCGCTTTTAATTAGAAGCTTCAAGATTCTTCCCTCCCATCAGCACCAAAAATAAGAGCGCCATCCGTATTGCCAGTCCGTTTTTGACCTGTTCTTGAATGGCCGACTGCCCGCTATAGGCTACTTCCGGCGAAATTTCCAGGCCGCGGTTCATCGGGCCAGGGTGCATCAGCAACGCGTCCGGCTGCGCCAATGTCAGCCGGTGGGCATTGATGCCGAAGATCCGGGCATACTCCCGGGCCGACGGAAACAAGCCTTTCTGCTGTCGTTCTTTCTGTATGCGCAGTACATTGACCACATCGGCCCCCTCGAGAGCATCCTCTACCCGTTTGTGAACAGTAACCCCTACTTGGGCAATATCACGGGGCAGCAGGGTTTGCGGCCCGGCCAAATGTACCTGGGCACCCATTTTCAGCAAGCCCCAGATGTTGGAGCGGGCTACCCGGCTATGGAGAATATCACCGATAATAGCCACCTTCAAGTCTTCCAGCCGTCCTTTATGCTGGCGAATCGTGAACATATCCAACAACCCCTGCGTCGGATGCTCATGCGCCCCGTCACCGGCATTGATAATCACCGGGCTGACTGCCTCAGAAGCGAATTTTGCTGAACCTTCGGCTTCGTGCCGCATGACAATAATGTCCACGCCCATGGCTTCCACCGTCAGTAAAGTGTCCCGCAGGCTTTCCCCTTTGCTGACGCTGCTGCCGCTGGCGGAAATATTCACTACGTCGGCCCCCAGGTATTTGCCGGCCAGTTCAAAAGAAGTCCGGGTCCGGGTGCTATTTTCAAAAAACAGATTGACAATCGATTTACCACGCAGGGTCGGTACTTTTTTGATGTCCCGGTCAATTATATTCTTCATTTCCCGGGCCGTGTCCAGTACCAGTTCCATCTCCGCCGCCGCCATCGTTTCCAGACCGAGAATATCCCGATTTTTCAGCGTTACTATTCCTTTGCTCACTATTACGCCTCCTTGTTCTTGCTCTATTTACCGGCTTACCAGCAGCAGGAAGCTAAAAAACTCCCTGCCGTCCGGCAAGGAGTCCGCGTGTTTATGACAAAGGATCATGTCTGGAGACATGAATCAATGCTACATCCACATGCTTCATTCCTTGCCGACCTCTCCGGATCAACTTAAAGGATTGTGTCTGTACTTTGCATTATGAACTTTACCAGATGATGCAGTCACATCATTCGAATTATACCGAAAATCATAACATTTGTCAACCGCTGACAGCCTGTTAACAGCACGATTTCAGCAGCAATCAATATTGCAAATAATAAGAATTATGGTCTCAATTTTAGCTGCGCCGCGGATCGGTAATGACGCAAAGTGCGCATGAAATTCCATCCCTTGCGGCAGTCCGGCAACCGTTCTAGCCAATGTGGCGGGAAACCTCCAACTTATTCATGCGTTCTTCCTCGTCGACTTCCTGTTCTATCCAGGTGAGGTAATCCTCCCACAGACCTTTCTGGCGGATGAAATTCTCCATATCCTCGACCGATCGTTTCATGGTATCCATCGCCGTTTCAATGGTTTCTTTCCACTGGATAAACTCCTCTTTATCCACCATCATCCGGGTAGCCCCCTCCCCATTACATTTCCGGATCCAACCCTTTCAATGCAGCTTCTTTTCCCAGGGATTCCGCTTCGTCTTCCAGATAGGTCCAGCCTTCCTGCTGGCGAATCTGTCCGCTTTTCATCAAACGTCCCAACGCCCGTTTGAAAGAGCTTTTACTGATACCAAACTTATCCTTTATAACCTCTGCCGGCGAATCGTCGCCATAAGGCATGCTGCCTCCCCGCGAACGAAGTACCATCAGTACCTTTTCCGCATCCTGGTCCATTGCATCCTGCTTCAGGGGCCGGGTGGATACATTCAGCCGCCCGTCTTCGCGTAAATATATCACCCGAACGCCGATTTCTTCACCCACTTTGGGGCGAACAGGCATTTCGGAATGATGCATAAAGGCAATATACCGTTCCGCAGTGAACAAAAATGCTCCTTCTGCGGTAATATTGTAAACGGAGGCCGTCAACATATCCCCGACTTTCACGCCGTCAGCCGGGCGGGATGCCCGCCGCAATTCGTCTTCCACTTCCATGGTCACGGCCGGTCGACCGGATTTATCGGTGTACAATTTTACCCAGACCATATCACCTTTGCGGAGTTTGCCCCGCATACCGGCGAAAGGCATGAACACACCCCGTTCCGCCCCAATATCCACAAACGCGCCATCGGCAGAAGTATTGATGACCCGGACCCGGGCCACCTGCCCTTCCTTCATCTGTGGCAAACGCATACTGGCCGTCAACCGGCCTTTGGGGTCCAGATACAGATAGACGGGAATTTCCTCTCCTACAGCCACATCCCGGGTTTGTTGCGCCCGGTGCAATAAAATATCGTCGCTGCTATCACCGGTACCGGCGTCAAGGAACGCACCCAGCTCGCTGGACCGGGCCACCGTCAAAGTGACCACCCGTCCCGGTTGCCGGTCTTCAGTCTTCATACGTCACCGTCGGAGCATCGCCCCACAATTGTTCCAAATTATAAAAACGCCGGTCCTCTTCCACAAAAATATGAACAACACAATGTCCATAATCCAGTAAAATCCAATGAGCCGCCTGATATCCTTCCTTATGCAGCAACTGAACACCCTGCTCTTGTAACTTCTCTTCAATATTGTCAGCAATAGCTTTCACCTGAGTGGTGGAAGGCGCGCTGCAAATCAAGAAATAGTCGGTTACCAAGGAAATACCT
Source organism: Patescibacteria group bacterium (assembly GCA_035560935.1). Taxonomy (GTDB): domain Bacteria; phylum Bacillota; class Negativicutes; order Sporomusales; family Sporomusaceae; genus DATMYQ01. The sequence continues at coordinate 12,905 of DATMYQ010000263.1, forward strand.
TCCATGTCTAAGATAATAATATCCCGGGCCTTTTTTTCACTGGCGGCCTGAGCAATGTGCCGGGACAGCTCCAATTCGATTTGTTGT
>DATMYQ010000264.1:0-4575 GCA_035560935.1 Patescibacteria group bacterium
TAAGGAGCGATAATGATGAAAAAAACCATAACCTCCACCTTGGTCGCATTGCTTTTGAGCAGCCAGCTGGCTTGGGCTGCAGACGGACTGACGGATCACCCTGCGGCCGGTTTTAAATACAAAGACAAAGATCCTTACACCCTGGTCAGCGACAAAAACTGGTTTACCACCTTACCGGCGTTTGACAAAGACGGAAACGTCAATGTCTTGATTACCATCCCTGCCGGCACCAGCATCATCTGGGAACTCTCACCACTCACCGGCAACATTAGCCGCCTGGTCCGGGAAGGGAAACCACAATCAGTGCAATACATGGGTTACCCCGGCAACTACGGCGTCATTGCCAGAGTTTTGACCGAAAACAAAGAACCGTTGGAAGCTTTGGTTCTGGGCGATCCCATGCCCCGCGGCACCGCCGTTAAAGCGAAAATCATTGGTGCCCTCCGCTTGGCCGGATCGCCCGACGGCGAAGTCATCCGGATTATTGCCGTTCACGAATCCAGCCCGCTTTACTCCGCCACCAGCATTGCCGACCTTATCAGTAATTATCCCGGCGCCACCAGCATATTGGAAACCTGGTTCGTAAACCGCAACGGCAAGGAAAAGAGCCGTTCTTTAGGTTATCTCGACGTCGAAAAAACTCAAGAATGGCTCAGTCAGTTCAGTCAAGCGACAAAATAACTATCGTCAGGAGTGACGGACATGTTCGCTCTCCCAACGTCTCCGCCCACTGCCAAACCAATTTTCAGCCCATCAAGATATCAGGCGCAAATTCTCCGCATGATTAGCAGCGTTCCCACGCTGCAGGGAGAAAATCAGGAACTTCTTTTGTTGCTGACCAACGAAATCGGAGATTTACTGGCTCGGGGAGATTCGGTCGGTCAGGCCCTTGAAACAGCGCTTTCCCGTCATCCGGTTTCTATTACCGTGCAGCACTTATTGCCTCCGTTGATACAGATCGCCGCCAGTCACGGCTATCACCGGATTCCGCCGCGTCGCGAACTCCGCAATCTTGTCCGGGCAACCGGCGGGGAAGCGACGATACCGCTACCTGGCTGGTCTGATTTGTGGTGGTTTTTTCTGCTGATCAAAAAACATGCCCTGGGAGTCTTTTTGTTTTTGTGCAGCCTGGCCGCTGCCTGCTATACCGGTTGGACACTTGGTGCAAAGTAAGCTCCCGCTATCGGGACATGTACAGCGTAGATTGCTAAACTTCGGAGTTAATTTTACCAATGTATAAAAGCAGAGCGGTTTTCGGTATTCTTTCCGAAAGCGCCCTGCTTTTTTTGATATTTAGCCAAATTTACGCTTTTTCCAGCAAGTCCTGATAAATCTGTTGATATTTTCGCGCCGAATTATTCCAACTATAATCACTGGTCATTGCATTTTTTATAATCTTCTTCCATTCAGCCCCATTCCGATACAGTTGGAACGCTTCCTGGATCACATGCAACAAGTCGTGGGCATTGTAATTAGCAACCGTGAACCCATTTCCTTCACCAGTTTCGGTTTCATAAGCCCGGACTGTATCCCTCAGGCCACCCACTTCCCTTACCAGCGGCAAACATCCATAACGCAGTGCAATCAATTGTCCGATACCACAAGGTTCAAAGCGGGCCGGCATCAGGTAAAGATCGGCTCCGGCATAAATCTTACGGGCCAGCGAATCAGAGAACAAAATATTGGCCGATACCTGAAGCGGATACCGTTGCGCCGCATAACGGAACAATTCCTGGTAACGAAGTTCGCCGGTTCCCAGCACCACCATTTGCACATCCGTCGCCAATATATCGTCGAGAATATGTGCAATCAGATCAAACCCCTTAGCGTTGATTAAGTTAGATACAATCCCAATCATCGGGATTTCCGGTTTCACCGGCAAATCCAGCAGTTCCTGCAATTTCTCTTTATTCAGTCGCCGATTTTCCAGGGATGCCACATCATAATTTACAAACACTTCCTTGTCCGTCATTGGATTATAGTCATGATAATCGATTCCGTTGACAATTCCGTGTAAATCTTCGGTTCGCGTCCTCAATAGCCCCTCCAAATGTTCACCAAAATAAGATGTCTGAATTTCTTCCGCATACGTCTCACTCACAGTGGTCAACACGTCTGCGTACGCCAGACCGCCTTTGGCATAATTGACCTGCCCGAAAAATTCCATCCCGTCAGCCGTAAAATATGACTCCTCCAACCCCAGCAAATTTCCAAACACCTCTGGCGGAAACACGCCCTGATAAGACAGATTATGAATAGTGTAAATCGTACGGATCCGGGATTTGCCAGATTCCTCCCGCTGCCGGCTTTTCAATAGCGGCACCAATGGCGCGGTTTGCCAGTCGTGACAGTGGATAATCTCCGGTGAAAAATTCAAATGAGGCAACGCTTCCAATACCGCCCGACAAAAAAACGCAAAGCGTTCCGCATCGTCATAATAACCGTACACGCCAGGCCGCTTGGAAAAGTAGTATTCATTATCAATAAAATACCAGCGCACCCCATCATAATCCATTTGCTGCAAACCGCAATATTGCTGCCGCCAGCCCACGGCTATCGTCAGCGACCCGATCTCCTTCATCTGCTCTTTAAAGGTTTCGGGAATATCATTGTATTTAGGCAAAATCACCCGGGCATCAACACCGAGACCGACCAGCGCTTTCGGTAAAGAACCGATCACATCACCTAATCCCCCGGTTTTGATAAACGGTTTCGCTTCTGACGCCACAATCAACACTTGGGTCATGAGCGTCCACTGCTCCTTTCTCCCTCTTTAGACAAAGTGTTTCGACAGACTCCCGCCTCCTCTCCCGGCACTATATGCATCAAAGGGCTATGCCGCATTAGCTGACACTAACCGTCATCTTATATCGTACAAAAATTCTATTTATTTGTCAATTCAGACTTTTATCCTGGCACTAGGACTTATCCGTCCTCCTTTTATCCCGTCAAAAATGCGTTATGTCGCCGACAGCCGGATGCAGTCGGCGGCAAAGGTCGGCACAATACTCACGGTATCCAGTCGGAGACAATACTCCACATCTGCCGCCAAATCCAGTTCATACAACCGGCGGCCGTTCTTACTTGTCGCCGCGGCCTGCAGCAAATTCCCCTGCGCCTGCAAGTAAAGCAACCGCGCTCCCTGCGCCGCATCTGTTAATTCCACCGCACTATTATCCGTCTCCCACAAGCGGTGGACCAATAATCCCGCACACAAACTATCTTCTAACGAAAACTGGTTTTCCGTTCCAGCACAAAGAATAAGTAGATCCCGTCCCGTTTTTTGAATTGTGTCACAAACGGCCAGCGCATTCAAAAAACTTCCGATCAGCAATTCTCCGGCTCCTGCTACCGCCCGAACCGCCCGGGTGCCATTCGTTGTCGTCATCACTACGGGTCGGTTGTCTACTCGCTCCCGTGTAAACTCCCGGGGAGAGTTACCCAGATCGAATCCTTCAATCCGCACTGACTGCCGTTCGCCAGCCAGCAAAGCAGCCGGGATTCCCCGCGCAACCGTCCAGGCTTCTTCCACTGACTGTACCGGTCGAATCAACGGGCAACCATTGATCAATGCAGTCACCATGCTGGTGGTGGCCCGAAAAATATCCAATACGACACAAGTTGTCTGCGCCAGATCCCGTTTTTCCGTTTCCGCCGGCAGAAAGGCAACATCAATTTTCCTCATAGGCCACCTCTTCCAAAGATACATCCCAGCAGCAGCGCCTGCCACCTTTTTATATTATTATGATTTTATTTCTGATTCATCCGCATCACCAGCCGTAACACCACGGCAATGTACTTGTTGGAACAGATTGGCAAAAGCCAGCGAACTGATCACTGGCACCAGCAAATTCGCCCACACGCCAGATTCACATCCCAACCACCAATCCGCTATCAGTCCCGGCAGGCTCAACAGGTAACTCAGCAGAATGGCCCAGCAAAACCCCGGCGCCATGTTGGGACGGATCGAGTCCCACGACAATTGCATACTGTCCCGTATGCCAGTCCCCGTTGACAATAAATAAAACCAGGCGAACGAAAATCGATAAAAAATCAGTTCAAACACGCACTCGGTCACACTTCCCGTCAAGACCGGCCGGGATAGCCCCGTCACCCGAATCACAATATACAAAAAAGCCAGAAAAAACGGCAGGCAAAGCAGGATCAACAGCCAGCACCGCAGCCCTTTCCGCCAACCCGGCAAAAGGTCCCTGATGCCGTACGGGTAACCGATGCCCGCTTTCAGTGCCGCTTGGGAAATACCGATAAATACAGTTAAGTATATTACCGGTGCCAAAAGTTCCATTCCTGGTCGTTCTGCCACTAGCAATATTGCAAAAGACAATAGCGAAACCAGTGTCCAATACACCGGACGCCGTACAATCTCCCGCAAAGCAAACCGATACGCCTGTCTAACGTTTGGCAAACTGTTCCCCCCATTTTCGAAATCCTTTTGCTACGTTCCAAGCCTATTATATCGTTGTCACCACTAAACCGCAACCGACTCAGGTTTTCGTTTTTTTGGTTGGCAATGCATCCGGTATGACATATAATAAATCTAACAATCGTTTATAC
>DATMYQ010000265.1:0-11161 GCA_035560935.1 Patescibacteria group bacterium
GAGTGCATTCGCTTTGCATGAAATCATTTGTGATGCGGACGGGAAACCGGTGGATTATCGTTTTTTATTGGCAAACCCGGCTTTTGAACGCATGACGGGGCTTAAAAGCCAAAATATTGTCGGAAAAAGAGTACTGGAAATTATGCCGGATACGGAACCGTACTGGATTGCAATTTACGGTGAAGTGGCGCTTACCGGACAGCCCCGTTCCTTCATTCAATTCGCGAATGACTTCGGAAAATATTATGAAGTGGAGGCGTTTTGTCCGGAACCGGGAAAGTTTGCGGTGCATTTTTTGGACTGTACGGAAAGTATTCAGCACAAAGAAAAAATAGAACATATGGCGTATCATGACGCACTGACCGATCTCCCCAACCGTTATCTGTTCAGAGACCGCTTACAGGACATGCTGGGCAAAGCGGTGCGCAATCAGGAGCGGCTGGCGGTGGTCATGCTGGATCTAGACGACTTTAAACTGGTGAATGATACGCTGGGGCATTTTGCCGGGGACGAATTACTGAAGGTGATCGGCCGGCGGGCCACATCGGTTTTGCGGCGGGGGGATATGATTGCCCGACTGGGTGGTGATGAGTTCGTACTGCTAATAGAAGGAATTGGTAATGCGGAAAGCGTGACGATGATCGTGGAAAAACTGCGCAAAGCGATATATGAACCCTGGCTTTACAATAGTGTCGCGTATCATGTGACCTGTAAAATCGGCATATCGTTGTTCCCGGAGGACGGACAAGATGCGGATACCCTGATGAAACATGCGGACATTGCCATGTACCGGGCGAAAGAACTGGGCAAAGGCTACTATCAGTTTTACCTTCCCACGATGGAACGCCAGGTATCCCAGCGAATGGAGATCGAAGTGGAGTTGCACCGGGCAGTGGATAATAATGAATTTGTGGTGTATTATCAGCCACAGGTTGACCAAGCCGGTGACATTGTCGGGGTAGAGGCGCTGGTCCGGTGGGAACATCCAACGCGAGGTCTGGTGATGCCGATGGAATTTATTCCTATCGCCGAAGAGAGCGGACTCATTTTGAAAATCGGCACCTGGGTGCTGCAGACTGCGTGTCAACAGGCAAAACAATGGACCGTTGCCGGGATATCCCCCGTATTCATGTCAGTGAATCTTTCCGCTCATCAGTTTCACCAACAGGATTTGCTGACGGTTGTTTCCGATATCGTCGCGTCCTCCGAGATCAGTCCACAGCGGCTTGTTTTGGAAATTACCGAAACCGTGGCCATGGGAAATGCGGAACACACGATTCGTGTATTGCAAGAACTAAAGTCGCTGGGTATAAGCATTGCACTGGACGATTTTGGCATAGGCTATTCTTCACTGATTTATCTCAAACGGTTTCCGGTGGATTCCATTAAGATTGACCGTTCCTTTATTCATGATATGGAAAGCAATTCAGAAGGGAAAATCATTGTTCAGACCATACTGGCATTAACGAAAAATCTTCAATATATTGCCATCGCTGAAGGCGTTGAAACTTTTGAACAACTGGAAATTTTAAAAGAGCTGCATTGTGATCAGATGCAGGGATATCTGTTTAGCAAACCGTTACCGGCCGTGGAAATGACTCAATTGCTGCAGATATATTCAAAAGGCGGCGATAATAACGGAATATGTCCGCCTTTGGAATACAAACAAAACAGTGGAGCATCCTTTTGACATGATGCCGGGATGCAGTCAATATAAGTATTTTATTGCAGCCGGCAGCCTGACCTATTGGGGTTTGAATGTCGTCCGCTTTTTATTGTTTGCCTATCCGGCGAAGGTATAAGCTGTGATTTTATGGTGGTATTCTGCCCGCCGTGCCGCGCAATGATACCGGGGGGATTGAAAAAACGATTGAAATTTTTGGTAAGCGTATGATAAAATATTAAATCAAGGCAAAGGCGCTGTTTTCTCCTTGAGGAAACTGCGCCTTTATCTTTCGTATTCCGGAAAAAGGAGGGCAATGGAAATTGAGAATCGATATCATAAGGCGCTGTCAGTGGTTTGATGCCTTGGGGAACTTTATATCAGGAAAGAGGGTTTTATCATGATGACGATTGCGGGTACGATCATGGTTCTGATCACGATTGGCTTTTTGGTGAAACGGTATGACGCACGGTTGGTCCTACTGGCTTCCGGAATTATTATGGCTTGTGTGGCGGGTACGCCGATGGCGTCGTTGGATGCTTTTGCTAAAAACATGACGAACAGTGGTTTAATCCAGGCGGTTTGTTCCGTAATGGGCTTTGCCATGGTGATGCGGTATACGGAGTGCGATAAACATTTAATCAACCTGATGGCCGGTGCGCTGGCGCAAGCCCGCCCGTTCCTGATTCCAGGCGTCGTTTTTGCCACTTACGCGGTTAATGTGGCCTTGCCGAGCGCCGCGGGAACGGCGGCAGCGGCCGGAGCAATATTTGTTCCGCTGATGATGTCGGCCGGTGTCCATCCGGCCATGGCCGGGGCAGCGGTTAAATGCGGTACATATGGCAGTATGCTGAATCCGGGATTGGCACATAATCCGTTTGTCGCGAAGATCGCCGGGGTCGGTGTAATGGACGTGATTGCTTTTCACTACAAGGCCAATATTGCCTCGTTGATTGTGGCCGCTATTTTGATTACGCTGATTGCATATTACAAAAAAGAGCATAAAGGATACCTGGCGGCAGGGTTGGAAGTGGAACAAAATTTTAAGGTGAATCTGCTGTATGCCATGATGCCGGTATTTCCGATACTGATATTGATTTTGGGAGCGATGAATGTGGTTGCGGCCTTCAAAATGGATGTGCCGCAGGCGATGATCATTGGTTCGCTGTTGGCGTTACTGGTGACGAGGAAAAATCCTGTCAACCTAAGCAATGCCTTTTTTGACGGGATGGGCAAAGCCTATGGTGAAATCATCGGCATTATTATTGCCGCGGGCGTGTTTGTTTCCGGAATGACCGCTATGGGTCTGGTGAAATCGTTTACCGATGCCATGTTGAGCAACCCGGCCATTATCAAGATCTGTGCTGCTGTGGGGCCGTTTTTGCTGGGGCTGATTGTCGGTTCTGGCGATGCGGCAACCTTTGCCTTCAACGAAGCGATCACGCCGCATGCCGCGGATTTTGGCATGTCCGTGGTGCAAATGGGCAGTATGGCGACGCTGGGAGGTACGTTGGGACGCACAATGTCGCCGATTGCCGGCGCTACGATTATTATCGCCGGTATTGCCGGTGTAAATCCGATGGAAATCGCGAAGCGCAACTGTTTGCCGATGGTGGGTTCCATGATCATCGGCATGGCGTTTTTGCTGGCCTGATATGCCAGTGGTGCGAGAGACGCTTCGCACCATTGCCGCAATACGGAAAAGGAGCAAAGAACGAAGTTCTTTGCTCCTTTTTTAGGTTTTTAGTTTTTAGGCGGTTTCAATCTGGCTGTCGGCCTGCAGGCCCAATTTGGCGACGGCCTGTTCCCGCATCTTATACTTCATGATCTTGCCGGCGGCATTCATTGGGAATTCCGTGACGAAATCGATGTAATGCGGTGTTTTGTGTTTGGCCATGTGGGAACGGATATAATCCTTGAGTTCGTCAGCCGTGATGGCTGCTCCCGCTTTCAGGATCACGCAGGCCATGATTTCTTCGCCGTACTGTTTGTCAGGCACGCCGATGACCTGAACGTCTTTGATTTTGGGATGAGTGTAGATGAAATCCTCGATTTCCTTGGGATAGATGTTTTCACCGCCGCGGATAATCATATCCTTGATGCGGCCGGTGATTTTATAGTTGCCTTCGGCATCACGCCGGGCCAGATCGCCGGTGTGGAGCCAGCCGTTCTTGTCGATGGCGCTGGCTGTGGCTTCCGGCATTTTATAATAGCCTTTCATAATGTTGTAACCGCGGGCGACAAACTCGCCGTCCGCATTGTCGGGCAGATCTTCACCGGTTTCCGGATCGACGATTTTGCATTCGACACCCGGCAGTGCCCGCCCTACCGTACTGACTCGCAATTCGACAGAATCGTCCACGCGGCTTTGGGTACAGCCGGGAGAAGACTCCGTCTGGCCAAAAACGATGGTGATTTCCGACATGTTCATCTTGTGAACAACGTCCTGCATGACTTTGACCGGACAGGGACTACCGGCCATGATACCGGTGCGCATGTGGGAAAAATCGGTTTTCGGGAAATCCTCATGCTCCAGCATCGCGATAAACATCGTGGGAACGCCGTGAAAACAGGTGATTTTTTCCCGGTGAATACAATCCAGAGAAAGCTTTGGTGAAAAATACGGCATCGGTGACATGGTGACGCCATGGGTCATGGAAGCGGTCATGGCCAGCACCATGCCGAAACAGTGGAACATCGGCACGTGAATCATCATGCGGTCGGCGGTGGAGAGGTCCATGCAGTCGCCGATATTTTTGCCGTTGTTGACCACGTTGTAGTGAGTGAGCATAACGCCTTTGGGAAAACCGGTGGTTCCCGAAGTATACTGCATATTGCAGACGTCGTGTTTATTGATGGCCCGTTCCCGGCGGTACACTTCCTCAATGGGGATTTTATTGGCCAGAGCGGTGGCGTCAGACCAGGTCAGACAGCCTTTTTGGCGGGAATCAACGGTGATGATATTGCGCAGGAAGGGGAGGCGTTTGATGTGCAGCGGCTTGCCCGCCTCGGCGGTTTCCAGTTCCGGACAAAGTTCTTTGATAATGCCGACATAGTCGGAATCCTTATAGCCGTCGATCATCACCAGTGTATGAGTATCTGATTGCCGTAAGAGGTACTCCGCTTCGTAAATCTTATAGGCGGTATTTACCGTGACCAGGACCGCACCGATCTTGGTTGCGGCCCAAAAGGTAATATACCATTGGGGGACATTGGTGGCCCAGATGGAAACATGGTCGCCGGGCCGGACGCCCAGGGCAATCAATGAACGGGCGAAGGCGTCGACATCATCGCGGAATTCAGCGTAGGTTCGGGTGTAATCCATGGTGGTGTACCGGAACGCGTACTGGTCGGGGAATTCATTCACCATACGGTCCAGCACCTGCGGGAAGGTCAGATCAATCAGGCTGTCTTTCTCCCAGACAAATTTGCCGGTTTTGGCGTTGTTGTCGAACAGACGGCCCTTGGCCGAGTCCTTTTCCATGAACCGTTCCATGTAGTTGGCGAAATTAGGGAAAACCACGCCGGCGTCATCGAGGTCGGGAGCCCAGCGCTTGACCCATTCCAGGGAAACGTAGCCGTCGTATTTGATTGAACTGAGTGCCAGCATCATGCTTTCTATCGGCAAATCGCCTTCGCCCATCATCCGGTAGCGAATAGTGCCATCTTGGTCGACGACGGAATCCTTAATATGAACATACTTGATGTAGGCGCCGAGGTTCTGCACGGTTTTTCCCGGGCTCTCACCGGCAAAACGGTAGGGGTGATGCATATCCCAGAGCGCAGCCACCGCATCGCTGGCGATCTGATTTAGCAGTTTGCACAACCGCTCCGTATCGGTATAAACACCGTTGGTTTCCACCAACAGGGTCACGTTGTTGGCTTCGGCAATGGGAACGAGGCGGTTCAGCGCCGCCAGTACCACTTCATCGTCCACCTCGCCGTGGGGTTTGGCTTCCAGGTCGGCCAGAATGCGAATGTAGGGAGTGCCAATTTTGCCGGCCAGTAAAATATACTGGACAAGTTCTTCGTGGTTTTCTTCCGCTTTGTCTGCGTATTTTAGGCAGCAGCCGGAAGAAAGGCAGGGGATTTCCAGACGCAGCTCGGCCAGCTTTTTAAGCGTTTGCGGAATTTGAGCAACGGTAAAGGGCTGGGCATGAACGGCAAAAATTTCATTACCCAGTCCCCGGATTTCAATACCGTCAAAGCCAAGATCCTTGGCCATGGAATAGATATCGGTCCAAGCAAAATCAGGACAGCCTAAAGTGGAAAAAGTAAGTTTCATCATAATACTCCTTAAAAATATTTTTTGTAAACGTGAATCAGGGATCTGCGGTTTCGTCCCGGCATTAAAAAGGTTAGACTCAGCGTCTTGGAAAACACTCTGCGCGTTTTTCGCCGGCAACTAAAAAACGCTTTCATCTCTAAGCATTTCTGCTAAGAGACGAAAGCGTTAAGCTCCCGTGGTACCACTCTTGTTGATATGAAACATATCCACTCTGCAGCATCATTAAAAAATCCAATGCTGTCTCATGATAACGGTGAGAAGACCGGTCGCGCCTATTGGCTCTCACCACTATAAAAACGGCGGAGTTTTCAGCTGACTGCTCAAGGGTGAGTTTCACGACTGCCATGCGCGCTGTTTCTCAGCAACCAACAGCTCTCTGGAGCGTCATAGGCAGTGCTTTTTTCCCTGTCAATGCATTTGGCGTTTAAATGAAATTATTTATAAGTTATCAAATTTAAGGGGTTTTGTCAATATGTTTTTCGAAAAAGAAGAATGGTGTCATGAGGCTGTACGAACAAAGAGGACTAATGTGCGCAACGAGAAGAATTGGCGGAGCGTAGTTAAACTGAAGGCAGGGGAAAACGCACAGTGTTAAATTCATTGATGTGCGGCAAGATGAGAGGTACAATGACATTGAAAGTAAGTGGAGGATCAATAATGGCGGCAAAACTGCAAGCGTGAAAGGGCGAAAGGTGATCTTGTGAATAAAATGGCGTTAAACTGGCTTTATAGCCAATTGCCGGAACTGGTGGACAAGGGCGTGTTGTCCGCGGAGACGGCGGAACGAATCCGGGAATATTACGGACCGCCGCCGGCGGGGCTGGTGCGCTGGACCGTGATGACGGTGTTTGGTTTGATTGGCTGCGTGTTATTGGGACTGGGGATCATCCTTATCCTGGGGCATAATTGGGACCGGCTGGATCATCTGACCCGACTGTTGATTTCACTCGGCTTGCTTTTGGCAGCGCAGGGCGCGGCGGCCCTCGCCCTTTGGCGCAAAAAAGACAGCGTCGCCTGGCGGGAAGGGGCGGCGAGCTTTTTGATGCTGGCGGTGGGAGCTTCCATTGCTTTGGTGGGGCAAACATATCATTTGGCCGACGACTTCAAAACTTTCGTACTGGTCTGGATGCTGTTGTCCTGGCCGCTGGTCTATCTGATGGATGCTAAAAGTGTGGCCGGAATGTATTTGGTGGGCATCACAGCCTGGATGGCATCCGTACAGGATTTAGGGACGACCAAGCAAATGGTATGGGCTCTTATGGCAGTGCTTTTACCTTATTATGGGCGGTTGCTGAAAACCGACCGTTACAGCCATTCGGCTGTGGTGCTGTCATGGATGCTGATTCTGTGTTTTTATATCTGTTTTCATATGAGCGGGGAAAAACATTTATGGAAATTATTATATTCGTTACTGTTTTCGGCCACTTATTTCGTCGGTCTGCTTTGGTTTGGAGACGGGGAACGAAATTGGAAACAGCCGTTTCAGGCAGTAGGGTTGCTGGGCAGCGTGGGCATGGCCTATTTTCTGTCCTTTAAGATGTCCTGGTCGAACGTTTATTTGAGCCCTGTGTTAGCTGATGCCAGCAGAGAGGAATGTTTCCTGGCGCTGGGGCTGGCGCTGCTGCTTGCCGGCTTAGCCATTCTGCTGAAAAAAAGAGGCCTGGTGCGGACGGGACTGAACGGGGCGCTGCCGGTGGTGGTAGCAGGGGGCTACTGGCTGCATTCATTAAATCAAAGCGGCATGTACGCGGCAGCCTTGTTGAGCTTTTATTTGCTGGGGCTGAGCATCAGCCTGATTTGGCAAGGGGCCCGGGAAACCAGACTCGGTCTGCTGAACCTGGGGATGATGATGCTGGCGGCATTGGTGTTGTTGCGTTTCTTTGATTTTAACTACAGCTTTATCGTCCGGGGTGTGGCTTTTATTTTCCTCGGTCTGGCATTTCTGATTGTCAACTGGGTGATGTCCCGCCGCAAAAAAGGGGTGGAGCAATGAAAAACAGCAAAGTTGTTCGGGGTATCTTTATTATGCTGGCCCTCCTTCAACTGTCGGTGCCGTTGTATATGGCGTGGCGTTGGGAAGATATCCTGCAAACCGGCACCGCCTATCAATGGCGGACGGCACCGGTGGATCCCAATGATGCGTTACGGGGGCGTTATATTGATTTGCGCTTCAAAGAAACCAAAGGCCCTGTGAAAAGCAGTGACGAGATCCATCAGGGGCAGACCGTGTACGCGCTGCTTGGCAAAGACGGCGATGGATTTGCCTATATTACCGGCATTGGCCCGCAGCCGCCGGCGGCAGGTGACTATGTGGAAGCGCGGGCCGGTTACAAGACCGGCGGCGGGCTATGGAGCATAACGCTGCCCTTTAAACGTTTTTATCTGCGGGAAGATTTGGCGCCAGAAGCAGAAAAGGCGTATCAGCGCAGTGCCGACAAGGGTGGCAAGGTGACCGTGAAGATTAAGAACGGCATGGGCGTTATCGAACAACTGTATATCGGCGAACAAAGCATTGAGGACTATTTGCGGGGAAGATAGGTAAAAAATATTATTTAGAAACGATGAGGAGAATAAGCTGTCGATAGACACCTTCTGAAAACTGAAGGGATGTGTAAAAGTGACGCTGCCACGGGAACAAATACTGAACAAACTAAAAGCACAAATTCGAATGACCGGACATATCATTGGCGTTGCTGTGGGGGCGGGAATTTCCGCAAAATATGCGGTCAAAGGCGGTGCGGATTTGTTGCTGGCCCTGAATTCCGGGCGGTTCCGGCAAATGGGACAGTCGTCAATGGCGGGGTGGTTGCCGTTTGCCAATTCCAATGAACTGGTGATGGAATTTGGTACGCGGGAAATTCTGCCGGTGGCTAATAATATTCCCGTTATTTTTGGACTGAATGCGACCGATCCGACGATTGAACTGGATCCCTATATTGACGCTATCCGGGGGCGGGGATTCTCCGGCATTAACAATTTCCCCACCATCGGCATGCTGGACGGACAATTCCGGGAAGCACTGGAGGAAACCGGATTGTCGTTCGCGCAGGAGGTGGAAGCGGTATGTCTGGCCCACAGCAAGGATCTTTTTGCGCTGGCCTTCGTGTTTGACGCACAGCAGGCCAAGGCCATGCTGCGGGCTGGGGCCGATTTAATCTGTGCTCACTTAGGTTTGACCAAAGGCGGCTACATTGGGGCCAAAAAAGTATTGTCGCTTCAGTCGGCGAAAGATGTGGCCAACGACATTTTCCGCGTTTGCGATGAAGTGAATCCGGATGTCATCAAAATGATTTATGGCGGACCGGTAAAAACCCCCATTGATCTTAGCTTTATGTATAACAATACGAAGACGATGGGTTATATCGGCGGATCTTCGTTTGAAAGAATACCATCCGAGGACGCGATCATCAACATTACCAGCGCTTTCAAAAAAACGGGCGATATTGCTCAGGATCAACTTCATATCAAGATGGTGGAAGGGATCAAAAATCACTATGACTACGTTGATTTTATCAAAGAGTATGTTATGGTGAACTATATGAATGAAGTTTTATTCGCGGACTTGGCCCGCGTCGCCCACATTTCCCGCTCACATTTAAGTACCTTGTTTAAACGGGAGGTGGGGTGCACATTCCCGGAGTATCTGGTGCAGTTCCGGATCAATAAGGCAAAAGAAGCAATGACGGTGAACCATGTCAAGCTGAACGAAGTGGCCAGCATGGTTGGCTTTAGCGACTATGCGCATTTCAGTAAAACCTTTAAAAAAGTGACGGGAATTTCCCCGGTGCAATATCAGCGGCAGTTCAAGCATATTGAGTGATAAGCGATCATGATGGCTGCGCCGCTTTTCATGCCGGTCTGATGAAGATGGTGATGATAAGCGGCGCTTTTGTTTCCTGAACAGACATAAACACATGAATACCGGACAAATAAACATGGCGATTTATCCGAATATACGATATTGTGTGATTAATGGGAAATTGCAACAGCGCAGTGAAATAAAGTGATGAGGAGAGGTTTATGATGAAAACGGTTGCGATTGCCGGAACCTTTGATTCCAAAAGTCTCGAATTTGCTTTTGTACAGGAGATCCTCGAAAATCTGGGTTTGAAAACCTTTATGATTCATACCGGCGTGTTTGAATCTAAATTGGCCGCGGATGTGTCAAATGAGGAAATTGCCCGCATAGTAGGGGCCGATATTAAAGAAATCGCTGCCAGGAAAGACCGGGCCGCCGGCACCGATGTTCTTTCCCGGGGGCTGGAAAAACTATTGCCGAAACTTTATGCCGAAGGCAAATTTGACGGGATCATTTCCTGCGGCGGCAGCGGCGGAACGGCTTTGGTTACTCCCGGTATGCGGGCGCTGCCGGTAGGCGTGCCGAAGGTCATGGTATCGACGGTGGCCGCCGGTGATGTATCTATATATGTGGGAGCCAGCGATATTTTCATGTATCCTTCCATTGTGGATGTGGCCGGATTGAATTCGATTTCGACGAAAATCTTTACGAATGCGGCGCTGGCTATTGCCGGTATGCTCAAATTTGAAGTCAAAACCGTGATGGAAAAGAAACCGTTGATTGCGGCCTCCATGTTCGGCGTGACCACACCCTGCGTCAATCAGGCCCGGGAGTATCTGGAACAGCAGGGTTATGAGGTGCTGATTTTTCACGCCACCGGCAGCGGCGGCAAAGCGATGGAGGGCCTGATCAAAGACGGCTACATCGAAGGCGTGTTTGATATCACCACCACCGAGTGGTGCGATCAGCTGATGGGCGGCAATATGGCCGCCGGAGAGCAGCGCTTGGAAGCGGCGGCGCAAAACGGCATTCCTCAGGTGGTTTCCGTGGGAGCGTTGGATATGGTGAATTTCGGGCCGATAGCATCGGTGCCGGACAAATACAACGGCCGCAATTTTTATAAACATAATCCAACGGTGACGCTGATGCGCACCACCGTTGAAGAAAACCGTCAATTGGGTCTGGCTATTGCGGCGAAGCTCAACCTGTGCCGCTCAAAAGCCGCTTTGTTGTTGCCGTTAAAAGGCGTGTCGATGATTGATGCGCCGGGACAGCCGTTTTATGGTCCGGAAGAAGATGCCATGGTGTTTAAAACACTGAAAGACAACATCACCAATCCTTTGGTTGAGATCATCGAAGTGGACGCAAATATCAACGATCCGGAGTTTTCTGATGCAGCAGCCCGTAAATT
>DATMYQ010000266.1:0-3931 GCA_035560935.1 Patescibacteria group bacterium
GTATAATAAAAGTAAATCAGGAGGAAGAGAAGATGAAATTTACGTTACCCAATTACTGCAAGCCGGATTTTCAGCAACAATTTTTTTGTGACTGCCCTGATGTGACATTGCAGGCAGTTGAAAAAGCGGGAGTGGCGCCGGAAAATTTCCATGGCACCACCATTTTCCCGGAATATTACAAGCTAAATGGAGACTGGATCATACTGGAACAGAGCCGGATGGACTGCGCGGTGGTCGTGGATGCCGCAGGCCGGCCCATCGCCACGGAACTGCGGCGGCTGGTTCCGGGAGATCGCGTCGTTGTCGGACGGTCAGAAAACGGGCGGGACGGAATTTATGTCCATGCCAATGGTTTCCGGGGAACGGCGGCGGTGGCGGAAACCTTTTCTTTTCGTACGGGCCGTTCACGTGAAACGGCGTATTCGCGAGATTACGACCGTTTATATGAGCTGTTGCGGTACGAGAAAGAGAATGGGTATATTGTCTGGGTGATGGGCCCGGCGGTGGTGTTTGATTCAGATTCAAAAAAAGCGATGATTTCGCTGATTGAGCAGGGCTATGTCGACGCTATTTTGGCCGGTAACGCCCTGGCGGCTCATGATCTGGAAGGAGCGGTACTGAAAACCGCTCTGGGCCAGGATATTTATACCCAGGAGAGTGTTCCGGACGGGCATTATCATCACCTGGATATTATCAATCGGGCGAGAAATTATGCCTCGCTGGCCGACTTTGTCACCGCAACGGATGTCAGAGAAAGCGTCATTGGTGCCTGCGTGAAAAACCGGGTGCCGGTGGTTTTGGCCGGTTCGATCCGCGACGACGGACCGCTGCCCGGAGTCATTGCCGACGCTTACGCGGCCCAGGACGCCATGCGGCAGCATACGCGGCAGGCGACCGTCGTGCTGTGCCTAGCCACCCAACTGCATTCCATCGCTGCCGGCAATATGACGCCGGCGTATCAGGTCAGCGGCGATACCGTCCGGCCGGTATCGATTTTCAGTGTGGACGTATCGGAGTTTGCGGTGAACAAGCTGCGTGACCGGGGATCGCTGGAGGTCACCAGCATCGTTACGAATATACAGGATTTTCTGGTGAATCTGCAGCGGAATCTGATGACGGATACCCATAAATAAACCGTACTGCGGCAGGAATTCGTGTTTTCGTGTGAAAATAATGTATGGGATAAAAAATGAAGCGGTTTGCCTACTGGGGCTGGGGAGTGCGAATGATTACAGTGCAGGGAATTGGAAAAACTTTTCGGGTTGCCCGGCGCAGCTCCGGGATACGGGCTGCACTGGCCAGTCTGCTGCGGCGGGAGTATACGGACATCGCCGCGCTGCGGGATCTTTCCTTTCAGATCGGGCCGGGAGAAATTGTCGGCTACATCGGCCCCAATGGGGCGGGAAAATCGACAACGGTCAAGATTCTCAGCGGAATTTTGCGGCCGGACCGGGGAGAGTGCCGGATTATGGGGCGTATTCCCTGGGAAGATCGGGTGGCTCACGTACAAAATATCGGTGTGGTGTTTGGGCAGCGAACGCAACTGTGGTGGGATGTTCCGGTGCTGGATTCCTTTGAACTGCTGCGCGACATTTACCGGATACCCCCGGCGGAATACCGGCGCAGTCTGACGCAGCTGACGGATATTCTGGATATCGGCCCGCTTTTGCAGCAACCGGTGCGGCAGTTGAGTCTGGGGCAGAAAATGCGCTGTGAACTGACAGCGTCGTTGCTGCATCGTCCGCCGATTCTGTTCCTGGACGAACCAACGATCGGACTGGATGCGGTGTCGAAGCTGGCGGTGCGTAAGTTTATCAAAGATATGAACCGGGAAAAGCAGGTCACCGTATTGCTGACCACTCACGATTTGGCGGATATTGAAGCGCTGGCCGACCGGATCATGCTGCTGGGTAAGGGACAACTGCTGTATGATGGCAGCCAGGAGTCATTGCGGCGCCGGTACGGCGGACAAAAAACGGTGACGGTGGATTACCGTGAAACGGAACAACTAACGCTGCTGACTGGGGTCGAAATTTTACGGCAATCGGCGGTTCAGGCGGTTTTGCAGGTGGACACCGGTCAGGTTGCCGTGTCCCGGGTGATTTCCCAGTTGGCAGGGCAACTCGATTTGCTGGACGTCACGGTGGAAAACCCGCCGGTGGAGGAGTTGGTCCTGCGTCTGTATGAGGAGCATCAGCTATGAAACGTTATCTGGCCGTTTTTCGCCTGCGTTTCGTGCATGGCCTGCAGTACCGGACCGTGGTCTGGGCAGGTATGGCGGCTCAGTTTTTCTGGGCTTTTTTATACATTATGATTTACGAAGCGTTTTATGCCAGCAGCAGCGGGCCGGCACCGATGCGGCTGGAGGAACTGGTGGCTTACGTCTGGCTGCAGCAGGCGTTTTTAATGCTGGTGATTCTGTGGTATCGGGACAATCAAATGTTCCAGTTGATTACCAGCGGCAATGTGGTGTATGAACTGTGCCGGCCCTGGGATTTGTATACCTTCTGGTATAATCGGCTGGCGGGACAGCGTCTGGCAGGAGCGGTGGTCCGGGGGTTTCCCCTGCTGGCTGCGGCCTGGCTGATGCCGCCGCCGTACCAATTGCCGCCGCCGGCCAGTTCGGAAGCGCTGCTGCTTTTTTCTTTCTCGCTGTTATTGGGTGTGCTGGTTATTGTTGCCATTTCGATGTTTGTCTATATTTCCGTGTTCATCACGATGTCGCCGGCGGGGTCTTTATTTCTGATTAGTATCATCGGTGATTTCTTTTCCGGGTTGATCCTGCCGATACCGCTGATGCCAGGGTGGCTGCAGCAAATCGCTTACTGGCTGCCGTTCCGGCTAACGGCGGATCTGCCCTTTCGGATTTACAGCGGGCACATTCCGGTGACGGAGGCTTGGTGGGGTATCGGCACCCAGCTGTGCTGGCTGTTGCTGCTTACTCTGGGCGGCAAGCTGGCATTGCGCCGGGCACTGGAACGACTGGTCATTCAGGGAGGTTGAGGCTGGTGGCACTGTATCTGAAATATCTGCAAATCCTGCTCAAAAGCCAGCTGCAGTACCGGCTCTCTTTTGGCCTGCTGGTATTGGGACAATTTATCATCCCGTTTTCCTTTTTCGCCGGGATATATTTTCTGTTTGCCCGCTTTGGAACGCTGCAGGGATGGACTTTTTACGAAGTGGCGCTGGGATTCGCCGTGATCCATATGGCGTTTGCCATCACGCAGTGCTTTGTCCGGGGTTTTGATCAGTTTCCTCAGCTGGTCAACAGCGGTGATTTTGACCGGATGATGCTGCGGCCCCCGAGTCTCCTGCTGCAGGTGTTTGCCTCAAGATTCGAATTCATCAAAATAGGCCGGCTACTGCAGAGTCTGGCCGTATTGATCTGGGCAATCAGTGAACTGCCGGCGATCTGGGGATTTTTGAAAATTATGACGTTGGGACTGATGCTGGCCAGCGGGGTATGTTTATTTGCCAGCCTCTATATCCTGACGGCGGCGTTGAGCTTTTGGACCATTCAGGGACTGGATCTGGTGGATGTTTTCGCCAACGGCGGCCGGGAGATGGCCCAGTATCCCCAGCACATTTATCAACGGTGGGTGCAACGCTTTTTTACCTTTGTCATTCCTTTTGGCTGCATCAATTATCTGCCGCTGTTATTTTTGCTGGACAAGATGGAGGGCAACCCCTGGCCCTATGTTCTGTCGCCACTGTACAGCCTGCTTTTTCTCGGACCTTGTCTGGGAATCTGGAGAATAGGCGTGCGGCGCTACCTGTCCAGCGGGTCATAAATGAAACCGGGGTCAACATCAGCATGGTTAAGAAAAATAAAATCCTGTAATGGTCCGTTAGAGGAACCATTGCAGGATTTTGTTTTTCTAAATATTTTCCCTTAACGATCATAAAATCCTTGTAACGTGAGAAAATTATG
>DATMYQ010000267.1:0-22623 GCA_035560935.1 Patescibacteria group bacterium
CATATATTTATTAACAAAAATACAGCTAAGCGGGAGGAAGATAATTATGAGCGAACAGACAGAAAGAAAACACGGTTTTGATACCCTAGCGCTGCACGCCGGGCAGGTGCCCGATCCGGCAACTGGCGCCCGGGTGACCCCGATCTATCAGACCACATCCTTCGTTTTGGGCGATACCAAACGGGCCGCCCGGTTGTTTGCCCTGGAGGAACTGGGTTACGGCTATACCCGGATGATTAATCCCACCCAGAGTGTTTTTGAAGAACGGGTAGCGGCGCTGGAGGGCGGCGTAGGGGCGCTGGCGGTGGCATCCGGGCAGGCGGCGATCACCTATTCTATTTTGACCATTGCCCAGGCGGGGGACGAGATTGTTGCTTCGTCGGCTTTGTATGGGGGAACCTACAACCTGTTTCGCCATACCTTGCCCAAACTGGGGATCAAGGTGCATTTTGTCGATCCGTCGGACCCGGAAAATTTCCGCAAGGCCATTACGCCGGCGACCAAAGCCATTTACGCGGAGATTATCGGTAATCCGAAGATTGACATCCTGGATGTGGAGAATGTAGCCAAGGTTGCGCATGATCATCAGATTCCGCTGATCATTGACAGCACTTTTGCCACCCCTTATCTGAACCGGCCTTTTGAATGGGGCGCGGACATCATTGTCCATTCCGCCACTAAGTTTTTGGGCGGACACGGAAATTCCATCGGCGGAATTATTGTTGACTCCGGAAAATTCAACTGGAATAACGGCAAATTCCCGGGACTGGTGAATCCCGATCCCAGTTATCACGGCATTTCCTTTGTCGAGAAATTTGCGGAAGCGGCATATATTTTTAAAGCCCGGGTAACTTTGCTGCGGGATACCGGCGCGGCCATCAGCCCGTTCAATGCGTTCCTGTTTTTACAGGGGCTGGAAACGCTTTCGCTGCGTCTGGACCGTCATGTAAGCAATGCGCAGCAGATAGCGGAGTTTTTGCAAGATCATCCTCATGTTATCTGGGTCAACTACCCTGGGTTGAAATCCAGTCCGTCCCGGGAAAAGGCGAAAAAATATTTCCCCAAAGGTCCGGGTGCCATTCTTACTTTTGGCATTCGCGGCGGGCGCGAGGCCGGGACCCGGTTTATTGACCATTTGAAGCTGTTTTCACACCTGGCCAACGTGGGCGACGCCAAGTCGCTGGTTATTCATCCGGCCAGCACGACGCATCAGCAACTGAATGCGGAAGACCAGCTGGCATCGGGAGTTACCGATGACCTGATACGCCTGTCCATCGGTCTGGAGGATATTGACGATTTGAAATATTACCTGGGCCAGGCGCTGGAACTTAGCCAGCAGAGCGATAATCCGTGATAATGAAACAGGAAGGGTGAGCATTTGCCGTGACAGAAAAACAATTACCCAGCGAGGTGGCCGTAAGGGAGCAAAGACTGGGCGCGATTACCGGTTACAAAGGAACCGTGCCACATCTGGTCAGTAAAGCGACTTCCTGCTCCCAGAAAAACAGCAGCCGCTGCTTTACCCAGGCCAGTTCCTGCAACTCCGGCTGCGCCCAGAATTATCTGGGGGAAATCCTGGATGCCGTATTCGTGAACCATGCGCCGGTGGGCTGCTCCGTCGATCAGATCGGCAGCAACACCCTGAATAAATGGTCGGAAAAAGCCCGGGGCTGGGACAACTGGCAGCCCCGGAACATTGGCTTTTTCAATACCAATATGACCAAAGAGGACACGGTGTTCGGGGCGACGGAAAAATTGGAAGACACCGTGCGGGAAGCTTATCGCCGCCATAAACCCGGTGCCATATTCGTCACCACTTCCTGCGTGTCGGGAATTATTGGCGAGGACATCAAAAGCGCGCTGGAGGAACTCAAAGAGGAGATTCCCATCCCGCTGGCGCCGGTTTTTTGCGAAGGATTCAAGACTAAGGTCTGGGCTTCCGGATTTGATGCCGCTTTCCACGCCATTCTGTCTTATATCGTTAAACCACCCCGGCAGAAAACCAACAAGGTGAATATTTTCAATTTCCATGCCAGCGCCCGGGTCGAAATTACGGAACTGTTTACCCGGTTGGGACTGGAACCGGTATTCATGGTGGCCCAGTGCACTATCGAACAATTGTCAAGAATGTCGGAAGCGGCCGCCAGTATGGCCATCTGCGGTTCCCTGTCCACCTACGTTGAAAATACGCTGGAACAGCAGTATGGTGTTCCCAGCGTCAAAGGTCTGCATCCGCAGGGTATCGCCGGGTTTGAGGGCTGGCTGCGGGGACTGGGAAAAGTGGTGGGCAAAGAAGCGGAAGTAGAAGTGCTGCTGGCCGAGGAAAAAGCCAAGTATTTGCCGGAAATTCAGGAGCTGCGGCAAATACTGCAGGGGCGCCGGGCCGTCATCGGCATGGGACCGGGGTTTGCCCATGATTACGTGCGGGTACTGCAGGAAGAACTGGGAATGGAGGTGGTCTGGGCCACATCCTGGCATTTTGACCAGCAGTTTGACAGCGGCGCATCACCTGATTCCGCGTTGCATTTATCGGAACAGAAATCCAACGTGCCCATCAGTGTCTGCGACTTGCAGGCGTTTGAGATGATGAATATTCTTCATAAATTAAAACCGGACATTTACCTGTCCCGCCATGGCGGAACCGCCGGTTGGGCGGCGAAAATCGGTGTCGCCTCCATTATGATCAGCGACGAGTACGATGTGTTTGGTTATCGGGGCCTAGTTAAGCTGGGCAACCGGATTCAGGATGCGCTGACCAACCGCAGCCGGGAGAGAAACCTTGCCAAATGGCTGAAATTGCCATATACCGCCTGGTGGCTCGAACAAAACAGTTTCCAATTTCTTGAGCAGGAGGGCGAATAAACATGTCACAGTATTTGGAACAGGTAAGGCATGGCTGCGCGCTGGGCAGCCTGCAATCGGTGCTGGCGATTAACCGGGCCGCGCCGGTACTGCATGCCGGGCAGGGATGCGCCGCCAAATTGGGCGGCGCCATCGGCGCCAACAACGGTTTTCATGGCTCAGGGTATCTGGGCGGGACGCAAATTCCCTGCACCAATATCGGTGAAGCGGAAGTGGTTTTCGGCGGGGAAGAACGGCTGGAAGACATCATCACCCACTCGCTGAATATCATCGACGCCGACCTGTTTGTCGTGTTGACCGGCTGCGTGCCGGAAATTGTTGGCGACGATGCGGGAGAAATTGCCCGTCGCTTTCAACGGGCGGGCAAACCGGTGGTGTATGCTGAGACCGGTGGTTTCAACGGGACCAACTACGTTGGACATGAAATAGTAATTGATGCCATTATCGACCAATATCTCAAACCGGCGGCGCAGACAACGCCGGGACTAGTCAACATCTGGAGCGTGGTGCCCTTTCAGGACGCGTTCTGGGTCGGCAATCTGAAAGAAATTGAAAAACTGGTCCGGGAACTGGGGTTGACGCCCAATATCATTTTCGGCGCTGGCCGGGAGGGCGTGGCTGCCCTCGACAAAGTTCCGGCGGCGCAGTTCAATTTGTTGATTTCGCCCTGGGTGGGACTGAAAAATGTACAACACCTGGAAGAAAAATTCGGGACTCCCTATCTGCATTATCCCGCGCTGCCGATCGGGCCGACGGAAACCGGCAATTTTCTGCGGGCGGTGGGAATCTTTGCCAATGTTGACACGGAAATCATTGATGAGGTGATTTATCAGCATGAAAAGGAATATTACGCGTACATCGAAAGCGCGCTGGAAGCCATCTATCAGACAAGAATTGTCCCCAACCGTTTTATTACGGTGGCCGACAGCTTTTATAGCCTGGGTATCGCCCGGTTTCTCGTTAATGACATGGGGCTGATTCCGGAAATCCAGTTTGTTACCGATGGTGTGTTGCCGGAGTACCAGGAAGCAATCAGAGCGGAGTTCCGCAAATTCAACGAAGGCATCGAAGCCCAGGTGGAATTTTCCAATGATGGCGGCTGGGTTCAGGAAGAAATTCGCCGGATTGAGCTTAAAGGACGACCGCTCATTTTAGGCAGTTCCTGGGAAAAGGTCTTCGCCAAACAGGTGAACGGTTTCCAATTGTCGGTATCCATGCCGGTGGGTGATCGCCTGGTGCTGAACAGTTTCTACGCCGGTTATGACGGCGGCCTGAAATTATTGGAGGATATTTATAGCGAGATTATCAGTAACTCTCAAAATCCATAGTTATCGATGCAGGAGCCAGGATCATCATATTTACAGGAGGAAAAAACAAATGGCAGTAAATTTAGACGGGCCGGCAGTTGAACTCAGAGAGTCCCGCTTGGGAACCATTACCGGCTATGATGGTGACGCGGCTCACTTATTGAGCAGAAGAGATATTCCCAATAGAGAAAGATCATTTACTCAATGCGGTTCCTGCGGTGCGGACCAGGTTATGAACATGCTGTCGCAAATTCAGGACGCCGCTGTCGTGGAGCACGGTCCCGCCGGTTGCGCCGGCGATATTCCCATGCGCAACGGTGTGTTCCGGCTGGGAAACAAGCGGATGGACTATCCGGTACACAATGTAAAATATATCAATACGAATTTAAATGAACAGGATACCATTTTCGGCGGTATCGCCAAACTGGAGAGAGCAATCCGGGAAGCCTACCGCCGTTTTCAGCCCAAAGCCATCTTTGTTACCACCACTTGCGCTTCGGCCATTATTGGTGATGATGTTCCCAGCGTCTGCAATGAACTGGAGGAAGAATTGGGCATCCCGGTCATTGCCACCGCCTGCGAAGGCTTTCGTACCAATATCTGGGCAACGGGCTTTGATTCGGCCAGCCACAGCATCCTGCGGAAAATCGTCAAACCACCGCAGCGGAAACAGCCGGATTTGATCAACGTTATCAGCTTTGAACACCGTCATGTGTATGACAGCGTGTTTGCACAACTGGGGCTGCGACCCAATCATATTGTCCCGCTGTCGTCCATTGACCAATTGGAACATATTTCGGAAGCCGCCGCTACGGTACAGTATTGCGAAACTTTGGGCAGCTACCTGGCCGGCGGTCTGGAACAGCATTTCGGCGTTCCCGAGGTGAAAGCACCTGCGCCTTTCGGCATTAAAGCAACGGATGAATTGCTGCGGGAGATTGGCCGAATGTTTCACAAGGAGGAGGAAGTCGAAAAGGTCATCCTTTCCGAGAAAGAAAAGATTGCGGCGGATCTGGAACGGTTGCGGAGCCGTTTGCAGGGGAAACGGGCGTTTATCGGCGCTGGCGGCCCGCTGGCTTACAGCATCATGGCCCTGATTAAAGACCTGGGGATGGAGCTGGCGGGGACTTGCGTCTGGCATCATGACCAAAAGTATGACAACGATGACGAACGGATCAACTTCCTGCGTTTTGGCGTCGGAGAATATGGCAATTTCCGCGTGGGCGTCTGCAATAAGCAATCCTTTGAAGTCGTGAATGCCATCCATAAATGCCAGCCAGATGTGGCCATCACCCGCCACGTTTCCACGGTCTGGGCGGCGAAACTGGGTGTGCCGTCGATGTTCGCTGGCAATCATCCCACGGAAATGCTGTACGACGGTCTGATCCGGTTTGGCCAG
The DNA here is from genome assembly GCA_035560935.1 of Patescibacteria group bacterium. Classification (GTDB taxonomy): domain Bacteria; phylum Bacillota; class Negativicutes; order Sporomusales; family Sporomusaceae; genus DATMYQ01. The sequence continues at coordinate 5,569 of DATMYQ010000267.1, forward strand.
TCGATCGACGACGTGATTTCCAATCCCGTTTATATTAAAAACATTGCCAAGCACAGCAAACTGCCGTATACGGACTGGTGGCTGAAGCAGGCTACCTATTCCTTTTTAGGGGGCGAAAATAATGTCTGAGATGATTATACAGGCGCCACGGCATGCCTGCACCCTGGGCGGGCAACAGACCGTTGTGGCCATTGAACGGGCCATTCCTATTTTACATGCGGGTCCGGGCTGCGGCGCCAAGCTTCACCGGGGGTTATCCGTTGCCGGCGGCTATCAGGGCGCCGGCTATGCCGGCGGGGACGCGATGCCTTGTACCAACATGATTGAAAAAGATGTTGTCTTTGGTGGCGTTGACAAGTTGAAAAGCGTCATCGAGGGAACGTTGAAAGTGATGGACGGCGACTTTTTTGTGGTGCTGACCGGCTGCACTTCGGATATCATTGGCGACGACGTCGGTGAAGTGGTCGGTGCGTTTCGTGAACAGGGGATTCCGATTGTCTACGCGGAAACCGGCGGCTTCAAGGGCGATGCCTACAAAGGACATGATCTGGTATTGAGAGCCATTATTGAACAATACCTGAAGCCGGCGGAGAAAAAAGAAAAAGGCTTGGTGAATGTTTTTGCCAGTGTCCCCCGGCATGATCCATTTTGGGAAGGCGATTTAAATGAGATAAAAAAACTGTTGGCGGGCATCGGACTGAAAGCGAATATTCTGTTCGGCCATAACAGCGGCGGGATCAAGGCGTTGGATGCGATCCCGGCGGCGGAATTCAACTTGGTGGTGTCTCCCTATATTGGCCTGGGGGCGGCGCAATTGTTGCAAGAAAAATTTGACACGCCCTATTTTCATTATCCGGTACTGCCGGTCGGCGGTACCGAAACGTCCAAGTTTTTACGGGCGGTGGCCGAATTTGCCGATGTGTTAACACCGGCAGCGGAAGCGTTCATTACCGAAAAAGAAAATGAATTTTATCATTATATGGTCCGCGCGGCGGATTTGCTGACGGAATATCAACTGAACCAGCCCAAACGATTTTATAATATTAACGATGCTTCCTATGCGTTGGCATTCAGTAAATTCATGGTCAACGAACTGGGCTTTTTCCCTGTTCATCAGTTTATAACGGAAGACGTGCCGGAAGAATATCGCAGCCCTGTGGCAAGTTACTTTCAGGAACTGGCGCCGGGAATTTCTTCGGACGTGACGTTTGAACAGGATGGCGGTGTGATCAATGAAACCGTCCGGTCGCGGAAGACAGTAACGCCGCCCTTGGTGCTGGCCAGCTCCTGGGAGCTGGATCTGGCGAAAGAAATATCCGGCCTGCAGCTTAGCGTCGGGTTGCCGATTATTGACCGGCTTATTTTACACCGCAACTATGCCGGATATACGGGTGGGTTAAATCTGGTGGAGGACATTTATTCGCGGTTGCTGTCCAAAAGCCGGGAATAGCAGCGGATTGCGGTCTGACATAGTGGAGGCGTTGGGGTATGGCGAAATAACATAAATATTTATTTCGTTCGGGGCAGTAATATCGTGGCAGGGGAAACCGACCGGTTCGGCGAAACCGAAATATAAGTAATAGTGCGCTCGGATGAGACGGTTGAATGGGATGCTTTCCCCAAAATACGAAATGGAGTGAGCGACATGAAGGTTATCGCACTGGTCGGCAGTCCCCGGAAAAATGGAAATACCGATATATTGCTGCAAAAGGTGCTGGCGGGAGCGAAGTCCCGGGGCGCTGCGACGGAATTTTTTTATATGAACGAACTGAATATCCGGGGCTGTCAGGGATGTTACGGGTGTAAAAAGACGGGTAAGTGCGTGGTTGATGATGATTTGGTCAAGGTTTTTACGGCCATAGATGAAGCCGATGCTGTGGTTTTGGGTTCGCCAATTTATTTTGGCCGTTTTACAGCCCAGTCTGCGTTGTTTTTGGACCGATTGTTCGTGTACGTTCGACCGGATTTTACCACCAGCCTGGGAAGTGGGAAAAAATATGGACTGATTTTCACTCAGGGGCAGCCGGATGCGACTCTGTATACCGCCACCGTAGAGTCCACCGCCAAAGTACTGGAAAGAATCGGTTTCCAATCGGGGCCAAAGCCTTTGCTGGCCGTCGGCTTGCCGGGAGTGCCCAAACGTGACGTCGTCAGCGAAAGGCCTGAGTATTTGCAGGCGGCGCAGGAAATCGGCGAACAGCTGGCCAGCCGCTAGCGGCGCGTTTTATGGTGATTAAGGATTTTGTCCGGAGCGTTGAGGGTGAATATAAAGCCAACATCATTCACGGTTGCGGATGACTGTTACTGTTCACACATAACTTAAGAAAGCTGGCAGTCGCCAAAGGAGGAATTCGTCATGTCGCTTTACGACCTGGTAAAGACCAATCGGAGTTATCGGCGGTTTTACGAAGCGGAGCCCATTGACCGGGAAGTTCTGGTGGAACTGGTGGATTATGCCCGGTTGGTTCCTTCCGGTAATAACCGGCAGGTGGTGAGATACCATATTACCAACGACCGGGAATTAAACGGCCGGATTTTTGACACTTTGGGCTGGGCGGGTTATCTCAAAGACTGGTCAGGGCCGGTGGCGGGAGAGCGACCGGCTGCTTATATCACCCTCTTGCAGGAAAAGTCGTTGAAACTTGTGTCACCGCTGGACCCGGGCATCGCCGCCCAGACCATCTTGCTGGCGGCGGTGGAAAAAGGACTGGGCGGCTGTATGCTGGGCAATATACGGCGGGAAAAGCTGCAGGCGGCGCTGAATTTGCCGGATAATCTGGAAATCATTCTGGTGATTGCGTTGGGTAAACCGAAAGAACAGGTTGTACTTGATGAAATAGAGGCAGACGGAGATGTAAAATATTGGCGGGATGAGAATCAAGTTCATCATGTCCCCAAGCGGAAGCTGCAGGATATTATCATTAATCATTAAGTTTGGATAGTTGGAGCGGGGTTGCACCTTGACAGAATTGACGGGTCAGCGTATTATGAAATAGTATAAATATCGATCTTGTGCTGAGCAGATACACTGTAGGCCAAGCTATCCCGGATGGGAGAGCTTGGCCTTTTTATATCTGCGGCAGGCTTTGCGACTCATAGGAAATCAGTATCAGCGGGCGAATTTTCCCCGTTTAGATATCGATTCCCCGCTGAAACGGGGAAAATAAAAAAACGGAGTGATAATGGATGAAAGTAATTGCGTTGGTTGGTAGTCCCCGAAAAAACGGCAATACCGATACTTTGCTGCAAAAAGCGCTGGAAGGTGCGAAAGCGCAGGGGGCTGCAACGGAAATTTTTTATTTGAATGAACTGAACATCCGGGGCTGTCAGGCTTGTTATGGGTGTAAAAAGACCGGGAAGTGCGTGGTCAGTGATGACTTGGTCAAGGTCTTTGCGGCCATTGACGAAGCGGATGGTGTAATTTTAGGTTCACCAATTTATTTTGGGCGCTTTACGGCTCAGTCCGCATTATTCCTGGACCGGTTGTTCTCGTACATACGGCCTGATTTTACAACCAGTCTGGGCAGCGGTAAGAAATACGGACTGGTATTCACCCAGGGGCAGCCGGATGCGGAGTTGTATACCGGCACGGTGAATGCTACGGCCGCAGTTCTGGAACGGATTGGCTTCCAGGCAGGCCCCAAACCTTTGGTGGGAACGGGTTTAAGAGAACCGGGTCTTGCCGGCGAGAACCCAGAGTATTTGCAGGCGGCGCTGGCAATCGGAAAAGAACTGGCCAGCCGTTAATACGAATTTTTGATAGTAACAGGACCAGAAGCTCCCGCCGGAAATTCATCCTGCGGGAACTTTTGGTTAAAGGGCTAAGCTAATGACTAAAAAAAGAGGAGGCGACGACAATGACTCAGGCGGAACCACAGCTGGTTTGTAAAAATTGTGCCAACCGCTTGGCCCGGTGGTGCTATCAGCGGCACGGATGGTTCCGCCTGATTCGGGAACCGCTGCTTTGTGGCTTGCATATATTGGCCTGGTGGCATGATGTGCCGGCCCGGCCGGATCATGTTGAGAATCAGGAATGCCGGAACTGCTTGCGTTTTCGCAAGACGGAACTGGAAGCAAAGTCGCCGTTGTTTCGCTTTCTTAATCGAACGATTGGTAAAAAAGTCAATACCTTGAGGGACTCTTTGCTGACCCAGGATGAACGGGACGAAGCCAAACGGCACGCCCGGGAAATGATGGAGAAAATCCATCGTTAGAAAAACGGAGGGATGATCATGAGTCTTTTGGAACTGGTTTCAAAACGACAGGATAAAACGAATGGGGCCAATTTTCTGTCCGAACGGGTCAGCAATTTGCAATTGCCGATTATCCGGGAGATTGCTGTGCTGGCCACCAAACGGGGAGCCATCAACCTCGGCGGCGGGACACCGGATTTTGCCGCACCCCGGGAGATAAAAAACGCCGCCATTGCGGCGATTGAAGCGAATATAAACCAATACGCCCTTTCCCAGGGCGTGCAGGAATTGAGGGAAGGGATCGCCGAACGCCTGCAGCGGCAGCATGCGGTGAGCTATGACCCGGAGACGGAAATCACCGTTTGCTGTGGTGCGACGGAAGGAATGGCGGCATCACTGCTGGCCGTGGTCAATCCCGGCGATGAGGTGATCATTCTGGAGCCGGCGTTTACTATTTATGGACCCAATGTGGCGCTGTGCGGCGGAAAACCGGTATACGTTCCGCTGATCCCACCTCATTTCCGTATTGAACGGCAAGCGATCGAAGCGGTGCTGACGCCGCGGACGAAAGCGATTATCCTCAATTCACCGCATAATCCCACAGGACGTGTGTTTGACCGTGCCGAATTGGGCATTATTGCGGATATCTGCCAGGAAAACGGGTTGTTAGCGGTAACTGATGAGATTTACGATGAAATTGTCTTTGATGGAATTGATTCGCCCAAATTATGGACCATACCGGGAATGAGAGAGCGTACGGTAGTGATCAACGGTTTTTCGAAAACCTATAGTGTCACCGGCTGGCGGTTGGGAACCATCGTGGCTCCGGCGCCGATAACCAAGGGTATCCGCGTCGCTCACAACTATCTGACCATTAGTGCGGCGGCGCCGCTGCAGCACGCGGCGGCGCAGGCCGTGCGTTTCCCACCTTCCTATTATCAAACGCTGAAGGAAGAGTATAAAAACAGACGGGATCTGCTGTTTAACGGATTGCAGGAATTGGGAATTCCCTGCCTACTGCCCAAGGGAGGTTATTTTTTACTGGCGGATTTCAGCCATTTTGGCTGGGACGATGATGTGGCTTTTGCCAAGCAGTTGATTGAAACGTTGGGGGTGGCGGCGGTGCCTTTATCCGGATATTATCAGGAACGTCCCCGGCAGGGTCCGCTTTTGTTGCGCTTTGCGTTTTGCAAGAAGACAGAGACCTTGCAGGCGGCGCTGGAGAGGTTACAATCTTTGGATCAACTAAAAAAAAGCAGGGAGAGTGTATGATGTCTCGCTATCAGCGTTTAACACCGGAACGAATGGAAGAAATAAAAGAAATCGTTGGTAAGGCCCAGGTATTGAGCGAAACCGCCATTCCTGAAGCATACGCCTATGATGCCGGAACGCAGAAAACCGGAACGAGGGACTACCCTGAGGCCGTGGTACTGCCGGCGAATGCCGGGGAGATTGCGGCAATCATGAAATGGGCCAACCGCCATCGGATACCGGTGACACCACGGGGCGGCGGCAGCGGCCTGGCCGGCGGCGCCGTGCCGGTGAACGGCGGTATTGCCCTGGATCTGCGCCGGATGAACCGGATTATTCATGTGGATAAGGCGGCCCGGTATATGGTGGTGGAACCGGCGGCCCGGACGCTGGATATCCAGCAGGAGGCCAACCGGCACGGTCTGCTGTACGCGGGAGATCCCTGCAGCAGCGATGATTGCGTGATTGCCGGCAATATCGCCACTAACGCCGGTGGCAACCGGGCGGTGAAATACGGCGTTACCGCAGATCAGGTCTATGAACTGGAAATCGTGACGCCGCAGGGGGAGATCGTTGCTTTGGGCGGGCGGTTAAAAAAGAATTCCACCGGCTATGGCTTGGTAAAATTGATCGCCGGTTCCGAAGGAACCCTGGGCATCATCACCCGGATCACCCTGAAGCTGCAAAAACTGGCGCCGTTAGTGCCGAGCTTTTTGGCGGTTTTTCCCAATTTGCCGGCCGCTGCTGACTTTGTGGGGGCGTTGCTGGATGATGGTATTCTCGATCCGATTTCACTGGAAATCATTGACCGGGAAACTTTGCTGGCACTGGAACGTTACCGTCAGGATAAACTGTTCGTCGGCCAGATTGGCGACGCGCTGATCATTCAGCTGGAAGCGGCGACCGAGGCGGAACTTGCGCAGAAACGGCAACGCTTGCAGGAAATTGCTGCTTCGCGGCAGTGCCTTGGTGTTGATGCGGTGAATAGCGAAAAAATCTGGCAGGCGCGCCGGGTGTGGGGCAAAGGAATTGAAATGGACCATCCGGTGGGAGCTTCCGACGATATTGTTGTTCCGGTGGATGCATTGGTGGCGCTGATTCCTGTTCTTGAGAAGCTGGTTGCCGAATTTCATTTTGAGTTTCGAATCGCCGGACATGCCGGAGACGGAAACGTGCATTTGCGAATTTTACCGGGGACAGTACCGCTGCCGGAATGGGAAGGAAAATTGCAGGAGTTTCGGAAAAAACTCTATGCCGCCGTGTATACCCTGGGAGGAAGACTGTCGGGCGAACATGGCATCGGTATCAAACGAAAACAGGCGCTCCGGGAAATCATCAATCCGGTGGAACTGGAACTGATGAAGTCGGTGAAAAAAGCGTTTGATCCGCACTTGATTTTGAATCCGGGAAAAATTTTTGATGTGGATACGGAAGAAACGGTATAAAAAAGGCAGGTGTCAACTATGACTAATCAAGAGGAAAAAGGGTTCGGGACTCACTGTATTCATGGCGGTAACGGTATTGACCGTGAAACCGGGGCCATCAGACGACCGCTTACGATGGCTAATAGTTATCGATTGCCGGAAGACGCTTCCGCGATGAACTGGAGTGATCCGAATCAACTGGTTTATACTCGGAACACTTCGGCCAACCAGATTTATCTTCAGGAGAAACTGGCCCTTCTGGAAGGTGGCGAAGACTGTGTGGTACTGGCCACTGGCGTGGCGGCGCTGGCTGGAGTTTTCTTTTCCTTTTTAGATCAACATTCTCATATCATTTGCTCCAATGTTTCTTATATTGCCGTGTACCGATTGTTGCAAGAATATTTTCCGGCAAAATTCGGTATTGAAACGACACTGGTGGATACGGCGGATTTGGCCGCTATCAGACAGGCCATTCAACCCAATACCAAAATCATTCATATTGAAACGCCCGGCAATCCCACTACCCGGGTCAGTGATATTGCGGCAATCGCCCAAATCGCGAAAGCGGCCGGCGCGTTGCTGACGGTGGACAGTACCTTTGCGTCGCCTTATTTGCAGCAGCCGCTGAAGTTGGGGGCGGATCTGGTGATCCACAGCCTGACCAAGTATATCAACGGTCACGGTGACGCCATGGGCGGGGCGGTGATTGGCCGCCGGGAGCTGATTGACCGGATCAAATGTCAGGCTATGGTTAATTTGGGCGGCGCCATCAGTCCGTTTAATGCCTGGATGATCATGAGAGGCGCTGTCACGCTGCCGTTGCGCATGAAACAACACAGCGAAAGCGCGATGACCGTTGCAACCTTTTTGGAAGATCACCCGGCTGTGGCTTTTGTGGCGTATCCCGGATTGAAAAGCCACCCTCAGCATGAAATTGCAAAAAAACAAATGACGCTATTTTCCGGAGTGATTGCGTTTGGTCTGAAAGGCGATGACGCTTTGCACAACCGGTTTTTGAATTCACTGGAATTGATTGTGCCGGCGGTTTCCATCGGCCACGATGAAAGTTTAATGGTGTATGTCGGGTCTCATGATGAACGCAATCGTTTTTACCCGCGGGAATTCAGCCAGGGACATCTGCGCTTCAGTGTCGGCCTGGAAGACGCGGCGGATATTATCGGCGATTTGCAGCAAGCTCTGATAAAATGCGGACTAGCTTGACAAGAACAACATTACTTGCTAAATTTCTATAGACAGGTGTAAACTTGGCTGATCAGAACAAACTGAAAGCTGGGCGGCCTGGTGAAAATCAGCTCCTGCAACGCTTGTGTTATCACTGTGGTTCTGACAAAATAATACAGGACAGGTTAGCCAGAAAAACTGGAGACTCTTATGTCTCCGGTTTGTTTTTTATCATGGAACTAACGTTAGGGAGGTAAAACCATTTTGTTCTTAAAGTACATTTTGTATAGTGGTAAAACTGTTGTAACTTCAGCCACGGATTGATATGCTGTAATTATAATCGGCTAATTATGGGCTGCTGGTAAAAGCAAAAAAATGGCAGGAGTTAGGTTTGAAAAAGGAGCTTTCATGCAGTTAGGAATCCAATAATGAGGAGGGTAGCTATATGAAATTAGGGATTCAGGGGAAGCTCGCCGTAATCATCAGCGTGATTTTGGTGTTGGCATTGAGTGTATTGGGTGGAGTAAGCTATTATGTGGCAAATGGTGTTTTGACGGCCAGTCTGAAGGATACAATGACAACGCTGGGGCGTGGCAGCGCGGAAAATGTATCCGGCGATATCAATGTGTTCGTGGCCCAGATGGAAGGGGTAGCCAATCATCCGGCGATCCGAACGAGCAATGATGTGGCCAATATTGTGCCGGTATTGGCGGCGGAAGCGAAACGGCTGGGAAAATTCACGAATATCAGCTATATCTTTTTGGATGGTTCGGCGGTCCGCTCGAATGGGACGAAATCGGAAGTAGGCAGCCGCGAGTATTTCAAGAAAGTGATGCAGACGAAAAAACCGGTGATTTCCGAAATACTTACGTCAGGATCCAATAACAAGTTGTCAGTTATCCTGGCGGTACCGGTCATCGAGAACGGGCAGTTAAAAGGGGCGCTGGGTGCCACTTTGCCATTGGAAAATCTGGTATCGGTCATCGATGACATTAAATACAAAGAAACCGGTCATGCTTATTTGCTGGATGAGGCCGGGATGTTGATTTCGCATCCCAAGCTACCGGCCGGAGTGGGAAAACTGAAGATCGCGGATAAGAAAATTGACCCGGAGTTAAAGTTGCCGGCAGCGGAAGTGGATGACCGTTTGCTGCAAATGTTTAAAATGGCAACGGAAGGCAAGCAAATGGTGGATACTTACACCGGGTTTGACAATGTAAAATATCAGGCGGTATTGAGTCCGGTTGTAATTCCCGGGGGGCAGCATTGGGTACTGGCCATGCAGGTGGCGGACAGTGAAGCCGGGGCGGCATCTCGTCAACTGGCCTGGACGTCGGTGGTCGTAACGTTGCTGTGCCTGCTGCTGAGCTGCCTGTTAGCCGTTTTCATTGGCCGCAAGGTGTCTGTGCCGATCATTAAACTGAAAAATGAGGCACAGGTGATCGCTGCCGGTGATATCCGTGAACGAAACCTGCAAATCGAGAGTCAGGATGAACTGGGAGAATTGGCGCAAAGTATTGGCGATATGGGGGGACAACTCCGGCAGTTGCTGTCGCATGTTCAGCATGATTCAGAAAGTCTGGCGGCTTCGTCGGAAGAGTTGACGGCCATTTCCGAACAGTGCGCCGAGGCGACCAATCAGGTGGCAACGACGATTGTGGATTTGGCGGATGGGCTGCAGACTCAGGCCAAAGCCATTGAAACCACGCGGGCGGTTACGGAACAAATCACGGACGGTATTGACCAGGTAGCCCACAATGCCAATGATGCCTCTGTGATGGCCGAGAAAGCAACGAAAGCGGCGGAAGAAGGCAGCCGAACGTTATCGGCGGCGGTGCGCCAGATGGGCCATATCGAAAAAACGGTGGCCGATTCGGCGCAAGTGGTGACGACGCTGGGGAACCGGTCGCAGGAGATTGGACAAATTGTCGATACTATTGCCGGGATTGCCGGACAGACCAACTTATTGGCGCTGAATGCGGCCATTGAAGCGGCCCGGGCCGGAGAACAGGGGCGTGGTTTTGCCGTAGTGGCCGAGGAAGTGCGGAAATTGGCGGAACAATCTCAGGGCGCCGCAAGCAAAATTGCCGATTTGATTGGCGAGATTCAGACGGAGACAGGAAAAGCCGTGACGGCGATGAGCAACGGAACCCAGGAAGTGGTTACCGGAGCCGCGGTGGTCAATACGGCGGTACAATCGTTTCAGGAAATTGTGGATCTGGTCAATCAGGTCTCGGACAGAATCAAGGGAATATCAGGACAGATTCAGCAACTGACGGCGGGCAGCCATAAAATTGTCACGGCGATTCGTGATATTGATAAAGTCAGCAGTGACACCGCGGATCATACCCAGTCAGTTTCGGCGGCGACGGAGGAGCAAAGCGCTTCGATGGAAGAAATTGCGTCCTCCAGCCAGGCGCTGGCGCGGATGGCGGAAGAATTGAAGATTTCCGTGGGCAAGTTCAGGATTCAATAAGTTCAGGAAAACCAACAGGCCACGCTAGCCCGCAAGGGTCAGCGTGGCTTGTTTTAAACTTTCTCATGCTTGCGAAACAATTTAATTTGTTGACGTCCCTTCTGTCCACCCTGCGGTTTCTTGCCGCCGAAAAATATTTTGTGTCGCACTGGCAGGAGATGCAGCCGGTTACAGGGAATGCTTTCGGATACGGTTGACCACAAAAAAGGAGATGAGGCATGTGAGCATTGACTTGTTACAAATCCAGAACGTGTTGCAGCGTTATGGCGTATTGATTAATTTCACGGGGCGTTTTACGCAGGCAATTATCGAAGAATTGGGCGATGCGGTGAAAAAATATTTGGAAGACAATTCGACCTCTCATAGCGATACCCATAACGTATTCGCAGTGTTTATCGAGCAGACGCAAAACATCCGCAACTATACCATCAAACAATCGGCTGCGCCGGACGGTGAACGAATCGCCAATTCCGGCATCATTACGATTGGACGTTCGGATGAAGGATATTTTGTCGCTTCCGGAAATTTGATCTACAATCAGGATATTACCGCTTTGGCTGCCAAACTGGATGAACTTGCCGGCCTCGATAAAGTGGCGCTGAAGAAAAAGTATAAAGAGGAAATGAAAAAAGTTCTGCCGCCGGACGCCCTGGGCGCCGGTTTGGGAATTATTGATATGGCCCGGCGGGCCAAACAGCCGGTCAAACACGCTTTTGTCAAAATCGACGATGCCGTGTCCTTTTTCACGTTAGTGGTCTACGCTTAAGGGGGATAATAATAATGGAAGTACTGTATATTGAACAGACGAAGTCAACACCGCGAGTGGAGTTTAACGCCACCAGCGGCAAGCTGTCTATTGAGGGGCAGTCCTATCCGGAAAATGCTTTCCGGTTCTATGAACCGGTATTTGGCTGGCTGGAAAATTATTTAAACGCAACCGACCAGGAAGTGGTTCTGGATATTTATTTTCACATGCCCTATATTAATACCAGCAGTTCCAAATGTATCATGATGATGCTGGAGATCCTCGAAAAGTCGCATCAACAGGGCAAAAAAGTGATGGTGCGCTGGTACTATGACGCGGAAAATGAAGAGGCCCTGGAATGTGCCGAAGAGTTTAAAGAAGATCTGGCAATGCCTTTTGAAATCAAGCTGACCGAAGGAGTGTAAACAGGGATGGCCGGACACAAGCCCCCACAGCCCCAGGGGAGCCTGGGCACAATTTATAATCAGGGCACGCTCAGAGTGGTGGTGCTGGCCTGCCTGGTAATTATCCTGTCTGTGATTCTGACCGGAGCCATTAACTATTATGTTGCCCGCGATGCTGTTCTCGGCAAGCTCAAGACAAAGGATATGCTGAATATTGTCGATGCCATCGGCTCTAAAATTGACGGCCGGATTGAACGGGCTAAAGAAACCTCCCTGAGTCTCGCTCACGATCCGGCCGTTATCGCCTGGGTTTCAAGCGGGGAAACGGACGATATCCGCGGTGACATAGCCAAGGCGCGCCTGGAAGGGGTTTTTTGCAGCTATGACTACGCCAATACCTTTATTGTGAGTGCGGTGACCAATCACTACTGGGCGGAAGGAGCACGGCTGCTCCAGGTTATGTCACCGACAGACCCATCCGCCAACTGGTTTTTTACCGATTTAACGTTGCGTCAGAGCGTGATTGTCGACATCGACTATAACAAAAACCGCCAGGATACCTTTATTTTTGTGAACGCCTTGATCGGCGATGTGGAACAGCCGCTGGGCATTGCGGGCGTGGGCCTGAGCCTCAAAAGTCTTGCCCAGGATTTCCAACGCTTTAAATACAGTGAAAACAGCAACCTGTGGCTGATCGATCAAAACGGAAAAATCCAGCTGGCAGATAATCTGTCCCATAACGGTTTCTATTTGAATGACATCATCTCGGCCGACCTGGTGGCAGCGATCACTGCGGATCGAGGAACCGCCGCCAAGCACCCCGTGACGCTGGAATATACCGACGCCGGCGGACAGGTTTTCGATCTGGCTTATCAGAATACCCGCACCACTGACTGGAAACTGGTAGTGCGCATCCCGCGTAATGAAAGCCTGTCAATTTTGGATAATATCAAAGGAAATACGACCGCCTCCTGTCTGATTGTGCTGCTGTCACTGATTTTTGTTTTTTACCTGGTTTCCCGGCGAATTGCCAACCCGTTGCAGCAGGCGCTGCGGCTCAATCGTGAAATGGAACGCCAGGTTCTTGATCGTACACAGGAATTGTCCCGGCAAAACGAAAAAATCATGGACAGCATCAGCTATGCCAAACGATTACAGGAAGCCATCCTGCCGACAGAAGAGGAAATGTCCGGCCTGGCGGCTGAGCATTTTGTCATCTGGCAGCCCCGCGACGTGGTCGGCGGCGATTTTTACTGGAGCCGGCGGCTGGGTGAAGAACAGCATTTGCTGGCGCTGTGCGACTGTACCGGGCACGGTGTGCCGGGCGCTTTTATGACGATGGCGGTCAATACCCTGCTGAATCATATTGTTGCCAGAGGGGTGAGCCATCCGGCCGAAGTTCTGACGGCGCTGCACCGTGAATTCAAAGCCACCCTGCACCGCAATCCGGCACCGGGAATCACCGATGACGGTCTGGATATCGGTCTTTGCCTGATTGATGGCCCAAACCGCCTGTTCTATGCGGGCGCCAAGCTGAGTCTCTATATGCTGCGAGGCGGAACAGTCAGCGTTATCAAGGGGGACCGCCGCAGCATCGGCTACCGGCGCAGCGGTGATGATCTGCAATTTACGGTTCACGAAATACAGATTCAGAAAGGCGATCGTTTTTATCTGGCAACTGATGGATACACCGATCAAAATGGAGAAGTCAGTGAATATCCCTTCGGAAAAAAACGACTGATCGCCGGTATAAAAAGCTGTGAGAAGCTGCCGCTGAATGAGCAGGCGCTGTGGTTTAACACTTACCTGGAAGAATACCGGGGTACCGAAATGCAGCGGGATGACATCACACTGCTGGGTTTTTCACTGAAATGAGGAGGATGCAGTTTGGGCAGAAGTAAAAACGAAAAGCTTTTTGCCGCCGAGTTCGAAGTCGTGGCCCGGGCGGAAGCAGCCGCTGCGGCACCGAAACATGGAGACAATCCGCTTTTGAACGAATATCGGGGACTATTGAATGAGTACAAAAAATTGCTGCGTCAGTCCCGCAAAGTATTTTATATCAGTGACAGCCAGGGCTACCTGGTGAAAAAACATCAAACGGAACTGCAGACGCTGCTGGACAATGCCAATCAGGGCTTCCTGACTTTTGGCGGCGATTTGCTGGTCAATCGGCAGTACAGCGCCGAATGCGCACGGATTTTCGGCCAAAATATCGCGGGTCTGCCGATAACCGGCTTGCTCAGCCAGGGCGATACGCTTCAGGAGACGCGGCTTCAGGAACAATGGCAGCGGTTTTTTACCGCCTCGCGGGAAGAAGCCGCGGAATGCCTCCCACTTCCGGCACGGTTCCGCGTCGGCGAATGTGACGTGCTGATTGAATGCAAAATGATTGAGTCTCCGGAAGAGGACAAAAGTTCGCTGCTGGTTATGATGATCCTTACGGATGTTTCCGCTCAGACAAAAGCGGCCGAGCAAATCCACTTCCTAAGTTATCATGATTCCCTGACCGCGCTCCATAACCGTGCGTATGTTGATATGCTTCTGCCGGCAATACGTCAGGAGAACAACCTGCCCCTGAGTCTGATCCTGGCCGACATGAATGGCCTGAAACTGGTCAATGATGTTTTCGGGCATCTGCAGGGAGATGCGCTGCTGTGTCAAATGGCTGCGGTTCTGCGCCAAATTGGCCGGCCGGACGATATCCTGGTGCGTTGGGGCGGAGACGAGTTTCTGTTGATTTTGCCACGGACCGGACCCGAAGAATGTCTGGAGCTTTGCGAACAGATTCACCGACGCTGCGCCGACGTCAAAGGGGAAGTTATGCCGCTGAGCGCTGCACTGGGCACAGCAACTCAAACAGAATCCCGCCGGGAATTCAATGCGCTCTTTGCACTGGCTGAAAGTCAGATGTATAAAGACAAACTCCTCAATAGCCGGGCGTTTCGCCAACTGGCTTTGAAAAATTTTCAGACCATCCTCAACGGCGTCTGCTGCGAAAAAACAGAACATGTTCAGCGGGCAGCAGAACTGGCAGTCCAATTCGCCGAACATCTCGATAAAAACCTGACTGATGTTGACCGGAGAGTCCTGCAACGCCTGGCAGAACTCCACGATATTGGCAAGGTATCCACGTTGCCGACCCTGTTGGGTAAAACCGATACGCTGATGCCGGACGAATGGAACACGGTACAAAAACACAGTGAGAGCGGTTACCGACTGGTGCAGTCCATCGGTGAACCTGAGATTGCAGAACTTATTCTGTCCCTTCACGAACACTGGAACGGTACGGGTTATCCTTACCGGTTAAAAGGCGAAGCCATTCCATATTTTTCCCGTTTGTTTGCCATTGTGGATGCTTACGACGTTATGACCCATGATCAACCCTATCGTCAGGCGCTGTCGCCCCAGCAGGCGCTAAAGGAAATCCGGGATGCCCGGGGAAGTCAGTTTGATCCTAATTTGGCAGAACGGTTCTGCGACTTTGGGTGTAGCTGGCATAAGAACAACCGGGGCTGAAAATCATGAAAATAAGTCAGGGGGAAACCAACAGGCCACGCTATCCCGCAAGGGTCAGCGTGGCCTGTTTATTTAAACTTTATTTCCTATTTATACTGGCCGTAACGCCGGCCTGCTTCCACCATGGCAGCGGCGCTTAATAGATTGCCGTTAGGCGGGAATTCGCAGCCGGTGGCCAAAATAAAGCCGGCCTCATGCTTGCGGAAAAGCTCGATTTGTTGGCGGCAGTCTTCGATGACTTCATCCTTGGTCAGGACCAGACCGGTGTTGGCGGGATGGGAGTAGCCGATGGTGACGACTTTCTTGCCCCATTTTTTGGCGTGATCTTCCCAGGTGGCGGAACCGTAAGCCGGATAGGCGACGGATATAGCTAGAGGGTTTGTCCAGTGAATGACTTCCTCAAAGTAGACACCGCCGCCGCAGTTATGGACGGTGACCAGACCTCCCGCTTTGCGGATGGCGTCGGCAATTCGTTTCACATAGGGTCCTTCGAAGGTTTCCCATTGTTTTTTACTGAGAATGGTAGGGGAAGAATACAACGGGTCGATGCAGACGGAATGGGCGCCGGCTTCAATCTGGGCGGTGGCGTAGTCTTCCAGTACCTGCGTGATAATTTCCACTGCCTGCAGTACTTCCTGCGGATGCCGGATCAGATCTTTGAACAGCTCTTTATGACCGCGAATCTGAGACAATACACCCAAGGGGCCATAAATAAAACCGAGAATGGCTACTTCTTTGCCCTTGGCTTTGGACAGGCCGGCGCAGATATCGATGACGGATTTCATCCGGGTGGTTTCCCGGGGATTAATCCGCTTGATTTTATCATATTCCGTGGCGGTTTTGATGAACTGATTGTCAAAGTTAGGGTAAGCGGTGCTGCTGACGGGATAAATAAGTTCCTGGCCAAAGTCAGCGGCTTCCACCGATAAATCCACCAGTGTGACAAAGGCGTCAAAGCCAATCAGTTCCTGGGAAGCCAGCAGACTTTTGGTGGCCAGTTCCGCGTTGGTGGACCATTTATCATAGCTGATTCCCAGTACCCGGTGCGAGGCACCGCAAAACAGCGGCGTGACCGGAATGCGGTCGGTTTCTTTAAACTGCAGTGCCAACCCTACCCGTTCCAGTGAGGTCAATTGGTCCGGTTTGATGGTTTGTGTCATAAGTAATTGCTCCTTCCGCGCTTTGTATTATTCGGCCTGGCCGACCAATTTCCGGGCTACCCGTACCGCATCAGCGGCGTTGACTGCATAGGCGTCAGCGCCGATTTTGTCAGCAAAACTTTGGGAAATGGGTGCGCCGCCGATGATGATTTTATACTGATCGCGGATATTTTCCGCCTGCAAAATTTCAATTACCGCGGACATTCCCTGCATGGTCGTGGTCATTAGGGTGGCTAGGGCAATGATGTCGGCGCCGACTTCTTTGGCTTTGTCGACGAACTGTTGCGGCGGGATGTCCCGGCCCAGGTCATAGACTTCAAAGCCGGAGGTTTCCAGTACGATCTTCACCAGGTTTTTGCCAATGTCGTGAGTATCGCCTTCCACGACGCCGATGACGACTTTGTGCTTTTCCCCCTGGCCATCAGTTTTGATATGGACTTTCAGTATTTCCAGACCGGCGTACATAGCGTCGGAGCACAACAGCAACTCGGGAATGAAGTATTCTTCGTCCTCAAACAGCTGGCCGGCCCGTTCCATACCGGCGGACAGTCCCTGCTCAATGGCCTGGTAGGCATCGTATCCGAGGGATATGACTTCGTTGGACAGCGTTACTGCCAGATCTTCGTCCATTTCGACGACGGCGTTGGAGAGGGCCAGGAACAATTCTTCTTTGCTTTTTGACATGATATTGCCTCCTAATATTT
>DATMYQ010000268.1:0-4779 GCA_035560935.1 Patescibacteria group bacterium
CCATAGATTTGGACATAACATGAGAAAGATGATGAAAAAAGAATATTTCAACCATGTAGGAAAAAAGATTGTAGATGACGAATAAGAAAGACGGCAGGGATTGGCAAAAAATCCGCGATGGAAAGTGGAGAGAATTATGGATGGTTTTGACGGAGCGCCGAATCGAAAAGTGCTTCAAGAAAAGCTGATTGGTCTGGGTGAGAATTCCGGGCGTAAAAGTTATTATCCCGAATTGCAGAAAAAAATGGATGATCTGGAGCGATTTAAAGCGTTACTGGATCATAGTATTGATTTTATTTTTCTGGCGAAAGCCCAGAGCGGCCAGATCACCGATATTAACGAGGCAGCGCGGCGCGTGCTGGCTTATGATCCGCTGAAGCTGATCAATGGGCTAAGCTTATATGATTTTATTGACCATTCTTTGCTGGAACCGATGGTGGCGGAGCTATTGATGGCCGAACCGGCTGACCACTGCCGGTTACTGGATACGGTTCTTCAACTGCGCCAAGGGATGGACGTGCCGGTGGAGATTAATTTGCGACTGGCTCATTTTGCCGGTGAACAGTATTTGGTGGCGGTGGCACGCGATATTACGGAACGCAAAAAAGCAGAGATGGATTTACGTCAAGCAAATGATCAGCTGGAAATAAAAGTAGAGATGCGTACTCAGGAGCTTACGGCGATGAATGAGGAACTAGTGGCGATGAATGAGGAATTGCAGGCGATGAACTCCGAGTTGATCCACACATTGGAGGAACTGGAACGAACTAAAGATCAACTGGTTCGTTCGGAAAAAATGGCGGCACTGGGAGGCCTGGTGGCGGGTGTGGCTCACGAAATCAATACTCCGGTAGGGATTGGTGTTACTTTGGCGTCTCATTTGCTGCAAGTTTCCCGGGAGCTGGTAAAGCAGTATGAGGAAAAAACGTTAAACCGTCAGTCGTTTTACGAATTTGCCGCAGAATGTGATGAAGCGGCGGGAATGCTGTTGGAAAATTTAAATCGGGCGGCCCGGTTGATTCGTGACTTCAAACAGGTGTCTGTGGACCAAACCAGTGAGGCTCGTCGAACGTTCAATTTAAAAGAGTATTTGGGGATTATTCTTTTTAGTTTGCATTCCCAATTGAAGAAGACCCGGATTACTGTAACTGTGGAATGTGATGAAGAATTGCAACTAGACAGTTTTCCCGGTGCGTTTTCCCAAATGGTGACGAATTTGTTGATGAATTCCCTTCATCATGCCTATGGAGCGGATGAAGCCGGACAGATTACCATACATGCC
The DNA here is from genome assembly GCA_035560935.1 of Patescibacteria group bacterium. GTDB lineage: Bacteria > Bacillota > Negativicutes > Sporomusales > Sporomusaceae > DATMYQ01. The sequence continues at coordinate 1,283 of DATMYQ010000268.1, forward strand.
GAAAAGGCTGAGAAGGACTTGCTTTTTGTTTACTCAGATGATGGCAGTGGAATGAAGTCCGACGTGGTCGAGAAAATTTTTGACCCTTTTTTTACGACCAAGAGAGGCAGCGGTGGCAGCGGGTTAGGACTTTCCATAGTTTATAACTTGGTGACACAACGCTTCCGAGGCACGGTAAATTGTTCAAGTGAACCTGGACAGGGAGCGGTTTTTACCATCCGGCTTCCCCTGCATAGTGAAGTACCGGAAGCAGTTTCATCAGGACAGGACGGACAATGACGACAAAGGACTGACAGCCGGAAGGCTTGTCAGTCCTTTGTGCAGAACGGATGTCAAGACGGGCGACTGCGTTTGGCATTGCGCCCTTTAGTCCGGTCATCGGACGTGGTTGGAGCGGCATGTTTTCGACGGCTGCGCAAGTTAGTACCACCATGTGAGGGCAGGGTTGCTTTTTTACTTGGCGCTGGACGGCGATCGGCTGCTTTTTTGCGAGTCGATTCGGTTTTAATGCCTGCTGCCGTGATGATACTGGCAGCAGGGATCTCACGCAAGTATTTTAACCGGTGCCGCCGCAATGGGGCCTGGATTCCCTGTTCGATCAAGCGCAGGTATTTTTCTTCACCGGGGACCGCAAAAGTGACGGCGATCCCGGTTTCGCCAGCGCGGCCAGTGCGGCCGATCCGGTGGATATAACTCTCAGTATCATGGGGGATATCATAGTTAAAAATATGAGTGACACCTTCAATGTCAAGACCACGGGCGGCAATATCAGTGGCAACTAAAAGTTGCAAACGGGTTTCGCGGAACCGGCGCAACACTTGTTCCCGTTTGTTTTGTGACAGGTCGCCGTGAATTTCATCTACGGCGTAGCCTCGCCGAATCAATTCCATGTTGAGTGCAATCACGCGCTGCTTGGTATGGCAAAAAATCATCGCCAGATAAGGACGGTACTCGTCAATCATTTGGCAAAGACGGTCTGCTTTTTCAGCAGGATTTAATTCTACAACAATTTGACGGATTTCGTTTAGCGTGACACTGGGAGTCTTGACACGAATGTCTTGCGGCTTTTTCATGTAGCGGTCAGCCAGTGCCCGGATTTTAGAGGGTATGGTGGCAGAAAAAAGGATAGTTTGGCGCTGTTCGGGTGTCAGGACAAGAATTTCTTCCACCTCACCGAGGAAACCCATATGCAGCATTTGGTCAGCTTCGTCCAGCACCAGACGGCGGACGCCTCCCAGTTCCAGAGCTTTGCGCCGGGCATGGTCCAAAATCCGGCCGGGTGTTCCGATGATAATATGGGGCTGACCTTTTAACTGGTGAGTCTGTTTTTCCAGAGTATGGCCGCCGAAAACGGAAACTACGTTGATGGAGAGTGGGATAGCCAACTTCTTTGCTTCTTTGTCAATTTGCTGGGCTAATTCGCGGGTAGGAGTGATAATCAATGCTTGTACGCAGGCTTTAGTGATATCGATGCTTTCCAGAATAGGCAGCAGGAAGGCCAGGGTTTTTCCTGTACCAGTTTGCGATTGAGCCACCAGATCTTTGCCAGTTAGCAAATAGGGAATGGTTTGAATTTGGATTGGTGTGGGCACAGTAATTCCTGACTCTTTCAGGATCTTAGACAGGGTTTGCCGGATACCCAGCGCGGTAAAATCGTTAGACATTGGCTTCACCTCTTGCTTTCTCTGTTATTATAGTAGCCGATAGGAGGAAAATAGGCAAATTTTTATCGATATAACCGAAAAAAGCGTACCCGGTTCTGGTAAAGTTATGATAACATTTAACGGAAACAATGGGCAGTTTTGACGCAAAAAATGGGGGGAGAAAATATGAAAATCGGTTTTTTTGATTCCGGGGTTGGCGGAATCAGTGTTTTATATCAGGCATTAAAGGTATTGCCAGCGGAGGACTATCTTTATTATGCGGATACTGATCATGTGCCTTATGGCGAAAAATCAACGGAGCAAGTTCGGCAATATGTGGCGGAAGCGGTCGATTTTATTGCGGCACAGCGGGTAAAAGCTCTGGTGCTGGCCTGCAATTCCGCGACTAGCGCCATGGCAGTGGATGCACGCAGTCGGTATGATTTTCCAATTATAGGTATTGAGCCGGCGGTGAAACCGGCGTTGTCCAAGGCGCATTCGGAGGGGCGACGTGTGCTGGTTATGGCAACGCGTTTGACGTTGAAAGAAGAAAAGTTTGCCCATTTGGTAGCGGAGCTGGACGGGGAAGGCGTTGTTGACCGATTGCCGCTGCCGGGGCTGGTGAAATATGCTGAACAGCTGGAATTCAATCAGGATATATTAATTCCCTATTTTCAGGAGCAACTGTCCGCATTCGATCTTTGCCGCTATGATACTGTGGTGCTGGGGTGTACGCACTTCCCACTGTACCGGGATATTCTGCAAAAAGTTTTGGCGCCCGGCACGGATATTATTGATGGTGGTGCAGGCACCGCTCGAAATTTGCAGCGGATTTTAACAGAACGGAATCAAGTGGGTGGCGGTAGTGGAAACATTGACTACTATGCTTCCGGAGTCAAAGTGGAAGATAGTGACACCTTGCAGCGATATACATTGCTGCTTAAACGGATGCGCGATATGGAAGCGGCGTTATGATGATAAAAGGGGCTGTGCGAGAACTTATAAAAAGTTTTCCACAGCCCCATTGTATATTAACTTCATACTTACTTAGCAGGCACGACAGAAAAAGCTACATAACACGAACGCAATGGGTGCCTCAGGTAGTGGCAGAGACCAATTTTTTACTGCGAATAACCAGTACGGGCACATTAGAATAGGTTACCAGACGGTGCGCCACGCTGCCGATTAATAAGGATTTAAATCCGCCAAAACCACGGGTACCGCAAACAATCAGATCGGCATGATTTTGTTGGGCGTAGTTGATGATTTCTTCCGCCGGGTCACTGCCACTGATAATTATACTTCTTTCTTTCAGTTTCTGAGCTTGAAATGTTTCGGCAGCGGTATTAATCAACATGGTCAGTTTTTCTTTGTACGCAGCTTCCATATGGATATATTGCCCGATTTCTTCCAGGGGATAAACGGTGGGTTTTTCCAGAACCATCACAATGTCGGTGTCGGCGCCGGTCTGGAGGGCAAAGTCAACCGTCCATTTGAGTGCGTTGGCGCTGTTATCTGAGCCGTCGTAAGCCAATACGATTTTTTTGATACCCATAACCACAACCCCTTTCGTTGAAAATTCGGACTTTTCTTAAATATTACATTCTCTACCCTTGACAAATATCCTGCCTGAACAAGGGGAAACGGTGGGAGTTTTGAACACCGCACAGGGGATACTGGTCAAGCCGGATGTTGAAGCTACATATGATGAGTGGCGGTCAACTCCGAGGCTTGCATTTTTGCTGTCAGCGGGCTACTATAGTATCATGAGCAAGCGAGAAACACGACAACATGCCATTGAGGTAGGCGCCGCCATTATTATCGAAAAAGGGTATCATGCTGTGGGGTTACAAG
>DATMYQ010000269.1:0-8994 GCA_035560935.1 Patescibacteria group bacterium
AGCACAAAACACTGACTGATTTTCGGATTTTCTCAACCCGCCAAAGCCATTAAATCACTTCACTTCCACTCTATCAACGCGACACACTCGACGTGTCTTTTGATAAAAAGACGATACTAATACGCGTAATTTGAGTTTTGCGAAATGGTTCGCCCCCCTTAAACGCAGGGGGGAGGTTTCTATTGCGGGATTAAATTTTACGCAATAATAATCAATATTCCATGTGCTATCTTGGAACGCCGACATAGCACTCATCTACTCTTATTAAGTGGGGTCTTTAACATAAGGGATGGTCAGTGGTCCTAATGGCATAATGGCAATCCTTGCCTGTTTTCCATATTTAGCAAGCAACCTTGCTATATTTTCTTCAACACTGGAAATTGGTTTAAACATGGCCTTGCGTACAATGTCTGGCTGCAACGTGGAATATAAATAGCAATCGGCTTTCATTTGCACCATGGCCTGCGCCTGTACCTGCCATTGATCAAATACAGAAAAACTTTCATCATTTATCATAGCAAGCAGTTCCTGAGGCGTATTACGCATCTGTAAAATTTTTGCGTAGTTTCCATGCGCAGGGACCCCATCGGAACACTCTGAAACGCTAATAATACTGCCGCCTTTTTTTACAATCTGCGAAGCTGCACTCATTCCTTTGACGGTTTGGTATAAATTTTGATCCAACGGATAACCGGAGTTGGTGGTAATAACAATATCAAAGGGAGCATCTACCGCGTACATTGCATGCTCCTTCACAAATTCACAACCAACCCTGTGAGCGGCAATAACATCACCCGCAAAAACATTAGTGATTTCTTTTTTGTCATTCAACGTGACATTGAGCATAAAATCCGGTTTTGCCAGTAAACAGTTTTGAGTGGCAGCGTCTTGTAGAATATTACCATCTATCAAACCCCAAGTGCTGTTAGGATGACCAATCATCTTGGCATTATGAAAATCAAGGATTGTTTGTATACCGGCGATCCCCGGGTTTATGCCTTTGGGCCCGCCGGAAAAGCCCGCAAAGAAATGGGGTTCGATAAAACCCAATACTATTTTGCAGTCTGCCTCCACATAGGTTTTATTGAGATAGACCTCAGAGCCGTATGTATTAGTTCCTACCAGCACGAGTTCATCATTGTTGAAGGCATCATGATTAATTACCCTGACGGTATCGGCAATTTCTTGCCCCAGCATTTGGATCAGTTCGTCGTTGTTATTAGCACGATGGCTGCCAGTGCCATTAACGATAACAAAGTTTTCCCTGGGATGATCGACCAATTCTTCTAGAATCCATGGAACCAGTTTGTGATTGGGCGTCGGCCGGGTGAGATCAGAAATAACGATGGCGATTTTCTCCTTACCCTTTACTAGCTCTTTCAATGGCAGCGTACCAATCGGTTCACGCAGCGCCTCTATAACCGCAGATTTTTCCTTTTGGAGTCCCGGCAAATTGCGTGGCTCAATCACAATGGCAGCTTCCGGAATGTTAATCGTCAACCCATTTTTACCATACGCTAATTTCACTTGTTTCATAGCTAAACCCCTCTCCCCATCCACGTTGATTCATACCTGTTTTAACTATCTCCAGTCACATCCGCTTCCACTATATCAAGGACACCATTACCTCCCGGGAAATGCAATGTTACCAAATATCCTATCATTCTTACATCTCGCGCATCGTCATATCTACCCGCCCAATGTACTCGGCTACATCTTGCAAATAATTAGCTTGGGCGCCTGTTGTTTGCGAGTTTTGCTTTACACCTTCAGACATTTCTTTGATTACCCGCTCAATATTAGTTAACAGCTGGCGTATTTCTTTTACTGACTGTGCAGAACTTGCGGATAACTTACGAACCTCCTCAGCAACGACGGCAAAGCCACGGCCGTGATCGCCGGCACGTGCCGCTTCGATGGCTGCATTTAGACCAAGCAAGTTAGTCTGATTGGATACCTCATTGATGAATCGGATTATTTTGTTTATATCTCCAACATGAGCATCTAAACTCTTGGCAGTTTCTTCCATCGAAGAACTTGTTGCGGCAATTTGCTGAGCTCCCGACGAAATCTCGCTGATATTCTCAGCGGCGTGCTTAATCATATCGGCTACTTGGTTCAAAATAGCCTTTTTCTTCGAATCTTTAATTTCTTTCTCCACTTCATTTACAACCAGGATTGCGCCAAGTTTTTGTAGTGGCTCCATCATCACAGGGTCGCCTGTAATCCCGATAGCGACAATACGCCTGCCATTTAATACGACAGGACCTCCGTAACCAGGCAATGCACCTTGAATACTTTTCGCCGCTTCCTCCGTTAGTTTAAAATATTCTAATTCACCACTCATAATCTGTGCGGCTTTAGGATGCTTAAAACCTAGCCTCTCGGGAACAGTAGTCGCTATAATTTCTCCTTCTTCACCATATACGTGGACAGGTGTCCCTGTGATATTGTGAATAACACTAACGGCGCTTTCTGCTATATATTTTGGGACTTGATGTATCCATTCCATAAATACAGCCTCGCTTTTTTGTGCATTTTACTATTTAATAAAGATGTCTGAAACCATAGTCGCTCTAGTGTCATAAGAAAGTTTGCGAGAACTTACACTTTATAATAGGTTACAAAGTGGTGCAAACCCTCTCACAAGAGTTTACACCGCTCTGCTGTTGATAAATTACTCCTTAAATAAGCCCCATGTATTTTTTTACAATCTTTGAAAAACAATTAAATTACACTAACCCCACCAACCTCCGGTAACTTTTCAGCCTTTCCTTGGCGTCCTGTTCGGTTTTAGCGAACAAAGCCTCTGCCATATCAGGGAATTGCTTTTGTAGCGATGAGTATCGCACTTCACCCATGAGAAATTCATGGAAACTCATTGTCGGTTCTTTCGAGTCGAGGACAAAAGGATTTTTGCCGCTGTCCTTGAGCTGCGGGTTGTAGCGGTACATTGCCCAGTAGCCGCAATCCACCGCCCGTTTAGCTTCCTCTTGGCTGCAACCCATGCCCATTTTCAATCCGTGATTGATGCACGGCGAATAGGCGATAATCAGGGATGGACCGGGGTACGCCTCGGCCTCGGCGATGGCTTTGAGTGTCTGTTTTTTGTCGGCCCCCATGGCAATCTGAGCGACATAGACATAGCCATAGCTCATGGCGATCATTCCCAAGTCTTTCTTCTTAGTCTTCTTGCCGCTGGCAGCAAATTTGGCAATCGCTGCGGTTGGGGTGGACTTGGAAGACTGTCCCCCTGTATTGGAATACACTTCTGTATCAAAGACCAAGACATTCACATCCTCACCCGACGCCAGTACATGATCTAACCCGCCAAAGCCGATATCATAGGCCCAGCCGTCGCCGCCGAACAGCCACTGTGACCGTTTGACCAGAAAATCTCGGTTTGCGTAGATGTCATTGAGTAAAGCATTGTCACCTTTAACCTGTTCCAGTGCGGCGATCAGCCGGTCGGCCCGCTCACGGGTCCCGGTACCGTTGTCTTGATTGGCCAGCCACTCTGCACACGCAGCGTTATACTCCTCACCCAATTTCAGTTGGGCCACTTGTTCGATTTTCTGTGCCAATTGCTTTCTCAGCTGCTTTACTCCCAGCATCATTCCCAGGCCGTATTCAGCGTTATCCTCAAACAGCGAGTTCCCCCAGGCCGGACCATGACCACGATGGTTTGTCGTGTACGGTACAGAGGGCACACTGCCAGCCCATACGGATGAACAGCCCGTAGCATTGGCCACCATCATTCTGTCTCCATACAGTTGCGTAACAAGTTTAGCGTAACCGGTCTCCAGGCAACCAGCGCAGGCGCCAGAGAATTCAAGCAGGGGCTGTTCAAACTGACTGCCCTTCACAGTAAATGGGTTCATCGGGTTCTTCTTTGGTGACAGGCTGATGGCATACTCCCATAGGGCATCCTGATCCATTTGGGTAGCCAAAGGCTTCATGACCAAGGCCTTCTCCTTTGCGGGACACACTTCGGCACAATTGCCGCAGCCGGTGCAGTCATGGGGAGAAATAGCCAGGCGAAACTGTAGAGGTTGGGCTCCCAAGGCTGGTTTAACATTAAATCCCTCCGGCGCCACAGCCAATTCGCTCTCATTCACCAAGATCGGACGGATCGTGGCATGAGGACAGACGTAAGAGCATTGATTGCATTGGATACATTTGTCCGCCGCCCATTCCGGCACATTGATGGCAACACCTCGCTTTTCATAGGCAGATGTACCTAGAGGGAAGGTTCCATCTTCCTGGCCAAGGAAGGCACTGACAGGAAGGTTATTCCCTTCTTGGCGATTCATTGGCAAAAGAATATTCGTAACGAACGAAGAAATTTCTTTCTGGATTTCGCTGCTACAGGCGCAAGCGAAATGGATCTGATCAGAGATAGTATCCATTGCCATTTTCCAGGACTCTGGCACTTGCACTTTAATGATAGCCTCCATACCTTGGTCAATGGCAGCGTTGTTCCTTTCGATAATTTCATTGCCTTTATTGCCATAAGAGTTGATCACCGAGTCTTTGAGATATTTGGCAGCTTTCTCTTGCGGGATAATATTTGCCAGTTTAAAGAAGGCTGACTGCATGATCATATTGAACCGACCGCCGAGTCCCAAGTTCTGGGCAAGGTTCACTGCGTTGAGTGTGTAGAATTGGATATTCTTCTCGGCGATGTACCGTTTCATGCTGCTCGGCAGTTTTTTATCAAGTTCCTCAACGGACCAGTTGGTGTTCAGCAGGAAGGTTCCGCCTGTTTTCAAACCATCCAGGAGATCGTACTTGTCCACATAGGACTGTTGAGAGCAGGCGATGAAGTCGGCCTTGTTGATAATATACGGCATCTTGATCTCTTTATCGCCAAAACGCAGATGAGAAACGGTAATCCCGCCTGACTTTTTGGAGTCATAGGCGAAATAAGCCTGAGCATACATGTCAGTTTTATCGCCGATGATTTTAATCGCGCTCTTGTTGGCCCCGACGGTACCATCGGCACCCAGTCCCCAGAATTTACAGGCTTTCGTCCCGATAGCAGTGGTGTCAATATCAATACCCAACGGAAGCGATGTATGATTGACGTCATCGTTAATCCCCACGGTAAAGTTGTCTTTGGGCTGTGGCTGTTTGAGATTTTCAAACACGCCATGAATATGCGCCGGGATGATATCTTTTCCCCCTACGCCGCAGCGTCCGCCTACGATGATGGGTTGCCATACTTTGCCGTAGAAGGCTGTTTTAACATCCAGATAGATCGGTTCCGCTTGGGCTCCCATCTCTTTGGTTCGATCAAGGACTGCAATCTTGTTGACAGTTTTGGGGATATACTTGAAGAAATGCTCCACGGAAAAAGGACGATAGAGATGGATGTTGAGAAGACCGACCTTTTCCCCCTGAGCATTGAGGTAATCCACCGTTTCTTCGATCGTCTGACACATTGATCCCATGGCGATGATCAGGCGCTCCGCGTCTGGGGCTCCGTAATAATTGAACAGATGGTATTCCCTGCCCGTGAGTTTAGAGATTTTTTCCATATAGCCTTCTACGATGTTCGGCAGTTCTTGCCAGTAACGGTTAGACACTTCCCTCTGCTGGAAGTGGATATCGGAATTCTGCACGGTCCCGCGCAACACCGGATGATCGGGGTTGAGAGCGCCGCGACGGAAGGCGTTCACGGCGTCGCGGTCTAGGAGGTTGGCCAGATCGTCATAACCTAGCACCTCAATTTTTTGGACTTCGTGCGAGGTTCTAAAGCCGTCAAAAAAATTGAGAAACGGTACTCTTCCCTTGATTGCGGATAGGTGGGCCACTGCCGTCAAGTCCATGACTTGCTGTACACTGCTTTCGGCTAACAGGGCAAAGCCGGTTTGTCGGGTGGCCATGACGTCGGAGTGATCGCCGAAAATACTGATAGCATTGGCACCGACGACGCGGGCACTGACGTGAAATACGCCGGGTAACAGCTCGCCGGCGATTTTATACATATTGGGAATCATGAGCAACAGACCTTGGGAGGCTGTATAAGTGGTGGTCAGGGCTCCAGCCTGGAGGGAACCGTGTACCGCTCCGGCAGCTCCGCCTTCGGACTGCATTTCCACAACCTCTACAGTCTGGCCAAAAATATTCTTTTTCCCTTGAGCTGCCCAGTCATCCACATGCTCTGCCATATCAGATGACGGTGTAATCGGGAATATGGCCGCTACATCGGTAAATGCGTACGAAATGTGCGCCGCTGCCGTATTGCCGTCCATGGTTTTCATTACTTTCTTTATTTTTGCCATAAGATAATTCTCCTCTGCCTTCAAATATCATATTGCGTTTGTTTTATTGTACTCTACAATACGTAAGGTATTAGATATAAGAGGTACCTCCAACTAGAGATACCTCCCTTGTAATATAAACTTGAATTATCCTTTTTAAAGGTAATTTTTCTAACTCTGTACGGACACGGTCTCGTCTGCTTTTACTCGCTTAGCCCACCAAGCAGTGGCCAAAGGACATAAGATGGCAGTAACGATAACGCAAGTAGCCACGAGCATCGTCGCAGCGGGCGCTGCCGCTGCATAGGTTTTGTCGATGGCTGCAATTGCCGTAGGCACAGCAGCCGCATTACCGGCTGTCGTGGCGGCGGCAATCCCGGCAACACCATTGCCTCCGGTCAGTTTGTCGGCAACAATCAATGCGGCTCCGGTGACAATAACCACCGCGACGCCCATCATGAGGCCGAGCAGTCCAGCGCGCCAGACGGAAGCCAAATTCAACGTGTTGCCGAGTGCAAAGGCAAAGAAGGGGATCATCACCGGAACGGCTTTAGAGAGGAAATCACGCATATCCCGGTCGAGGTTGCCAAGGAGCATGCCGAGGAGCAGCGGAGCGATAGTTCCGACAAAGGCTTGCCAGGGAAACATTGCCAGACCGGCAATTCCCAGCGTAACCATCGAGAAAAACGGACCCGACTCCAGGCTCATGACCGAATAAGCGGCCGCATCTTCCGACTTGCCGAACTGTCCGAGCAGCGCCATATACATCCCTCCATTCGTATCGTTCAAGGCCGCCACAACAGCCAAAACCGATATGCCTGCGAAGAATCCGGAGTCAACCATCCCATTTGGCACCAAATAAGCTGTAAGATAACCCAGGACGGCACCGCATAGAAGCTTGGTCCCGAGAAGAGCGCCGCCTTTTTTTAAGATATAAGGCGTGGCCCGGAGGTCAATCGTTGCACCGATACAAACGAAAAATACCGCGAGGATCGGCAGGGCGCCCGTCATCCAGGCACCAGTAAACGAACCGAAAAACTTCGCCGAATTGGGGAACAAGGTATTTATCACTGCGCCGAGTAACAAAGGAACCAGCATCATTCCACCAGGAATGCGGTCGATAGATTTCTTAATTCGCATTGTTATTTCCTCCTAATTTTTTTTAACCTTACTTGTCGCCGCGGCCTCTGCAGCTTTCCAGATTATGAACATGAACATACTGCCCAGGTTGAATTTCTTTGGTGGCTAAACCGATAGTCTCCCCATATTTAATGATAGGTTCGCCTAGTTTAATCATTTTAATTGCAAACTTATGTCCGAGCGGAATTCTTTCACTAACTGGTAGAGTGACGGTCTTCCCGTTAATCTCGATACTAACCTCCGTAGAAGCTTCGACTGTTTCCACTACGGTACAAACATTGTCAACAGCCTTCATTACAATTGCGTGCGTTTGCGCCATTCTGATTTCCCCTTTCTATTACATGCTAGGTCCGATACGTTTGATTGCGAAGTCGTTGAACCCCAGTATTTCCGATTTCGACTGTTTGCCTGACGCCACTTCCAGAATCTCGGCCATGATCAGTCCACCCATCTGCGGTACGGTTGCTGTGCCCGAAACAATGGGACCGGCATCCAGGTCGATGTTGTCGTTCATTCTTTCAAACAGCTGCGTAGTCGTAGACACCTTAATGGTTGGCGCAATGGGAGAACCGCAACAGGTACCGCGGCCGGTTGTGAAAACAACCAGATGGCAGCCTCCGGCTACCATGCCAGTAATCTGCTCGATATCCTGACCCGGGGTGTCCATCCAAACCAGTCCCTTTTGCTTGATGGGCGCGGCATATTCGATAACATCCTGCAGCGGCTTTGATCCTGCCTTGTAGATGCAACCAAGGGATTTTTCCTCGATGGAGGAAAGCCCGCCTTCGATATTTCCTGGAGTCGGCTGTCCCCCGCGCATGTCAACGCCCATGTCGGTCGCCTGTTTCTCGCAGCGTTTGATGACGTCGAAGCATTTTTGTGAAACCTTTTCGTTAATGGCCCGTGCGGCTATGATGTGCTCGGCGCCGATGATCTCGGTTGTCTCCGCCAGGATGACCGTCCCGCCTGCCTCAATCAGAAGGTCACTGGCAATCCCAAGAGCTGGGTTTCCAGAAATTCCAGAATAAGCGTCCGATCCACCACATTCGGTCCCCAGGATCAGTTCGGAAGCGTCAATGTCTTCGCGTTCCAGACGGGAGGCTTCGCCGACCATGCGCCTTGCCGCGCTTGCCCCGGCCGAAGTCGCCTTGACAGAACCGCCTTCATCTTGAATAATGACCAGATGAACCGGTTTATAGGGACACTGTTTTTTAATAGCAGCGGCGATATCCTGGGCGCGAATCGTCTCGCACCCTAGCCCGACGACCACCACGCCATACACATTAGGATGAGTTCCATGGCTGGCAAGAACATGGGATGTCAATTCGGCGTCCACTCCAAGCTGGGTGCATCCGTGTTGATGCTCTACCCAGGTGGTGCCGGTTATTTGCTGTGAAATTCCACGTGCCACCCGATTGGCACAAACCACTGAGGGGATTACCAACACATGGTTGCGAATGCCCACCGTTCCGTCCGGGCGTCGAAATCCTTTGAATTTCATAAAAAACACTCCTTTTTTAATGAAAGACTTTTTTCAGTTGCATGCGAAAATATGATTACGCACGTTTCGTGCCAGCAGGAATCAGTC
>DATMYQ010000270.1:0-11078 GCA_035560935.1 Patescibacteria group bacterium
GATTATCCCGGCTCCGGTTTCACCGCCGGCGTCAGATCCCGCCGGGTATAGCTGCATTCCGGGTAACCGCTGCAGCCGACGAATTTTTCGCCGGTACGGCGGTTTTCTCTGATCAGCAGACTTTTGCCGCACACGGGGCATGCTTCGCCGGTCTCCTGGCGCACCCGGGGTCCTTCCGGCCGTTCCGCAAAAGCGTCAAAGCCGGTGTAGCGGCGCAGCGCCGCTGTCAGCGGCTGAAAAAACTCCCGTACAGTGGGCACATAGTGCTGCTTGCCGGCTTCAATATCATCCAGCCGCGCTTCCATACCGGCGGTATATTCCACGCTAATGATTTCCGGGAAATGTTCCCGCAGCGCGCCATCCACCAGTTTGCCCAAATCCGTAGGCAGAAGACGGCGTTTTTCCGTCTGGGAATATTGCCGCCGGAACAGCGTCTCAATGGTGGGGGCGTAGGTACTGGGTCGGCCCACGCCGGACTCTTCCATTTTTTTAATCAGGCTGGCTTCGGTAAAGTAGGCCGGCGGTTTGGTGAAACTCTGGCGGGACTGAAGATCATTCAGCTGCAGCGGGTCCTGAGCCTCCAGCGCTGGCAGGCGTTGGTTCCTGCCGGTGTCTTCTTCCTTGTCGTCGTCACCGTTCTCGCCCTCGTCCTTATTGTCTTCCTTACCTTTTTTGCTCTTTTTCGCCGGTTTTTCTTTTTCCGGCTCCTCCTGCCAGATGATGGTGAAACCGGGAAAGACCTCGACGCTGCCGCTGGCTTTAAAGCGGGCTTTGCCGCCGGCGATGTGAACCGTGGTCACATCATTCACCGCCGCCGCCATCTGGCTGGCCAGATAACGTTCATAAACCAGTTTATAGACGCCGAACTGGCGGGCGTTCAAATAGGGTTTCACCTGCTCCGGCGTCAGCTCAATATGCGTGGGCCGGATCGCTTCATGGGCGTCCTGAACGTTATCCCCTTTGTTTTTGAACTGAGGGGCTTTGGGCGGCAGGTACGCCTTGTCCAGCTTCATAACTTCCGTTACGTACTTCCGGGTCGCCTCCTGAAACTCCGGCGCGGTCCGGACGGAGTCGGTACGCATATAAGTGATCAAACCAGTGGGACCATCGGCTAAATTAATCCCTTCGTACAGCTGTTGGGCAATGTCCATCGTTTCTTTGGCGCCGATTTTTATGCGCGACGAGGCCGCCTGCTGCAGCGCCGATGTGGTAAACGGCGGCGGCGCGCTCCGCCGGACCCGTTTTTTCTCCACTGTATCCACCAGAAACTGCTGTTCCCGGATATATTCCAGCGCCCGCTCGGTAATGTCCTGATTATGCAGCGGTTTTTGCGTCACCAGTTCCGCCGTAAAAGTTTCGTCTTTGGCGTTTTGAAAGATGGCGGTGATTTTCCAAAACTCCTGTTTGACAAAGGCATCGATTTCCCGCTGGCGGTCGCAGAGCAGCCGCAGCGCCACCGACTGAACCCGCCCGGCGCTCAAGCCCTTGGTTCGCAGGCGGTATGACAACGCCCCGGACAACTTATAGCCCACCAGCCGGTCAATGGTTCTCCGGGTCTGCTGGGCTTCAATCCGCTGATAATTCAGAGGTCGGACCTGTTCCAGCCCTTTTTTCACGCCATTTTTCGTGATCTCGTGAAATTCCGCCCGGCAAGGCAGAGAGCCGTCCATTCCCAGTATTTCGCTAATATGCCAGGCAATCGCTTCTCCTTCGCGATCCGGGTCACTGGCCAGCACGATATCCTGAGCCCGGCGGGCTTCGTTCAGCAGGCGCTGTACCGCATTACGTTTGCTGTCGATCACTTCATAGGAGACGGCAAAATCGTTGGCAATATCGATACCGAACTCTTTGGGTAAATCACGGACATGACCGGCAGAAGCGGCAACCACATAGTCTTTCCCCAAATATTTTGCAATAGTTTTCGCTTTTGCCGGACTTTCCACAATCACTAAATGCGCCATAACGATTCTCCCTTAATTTAAATGGACTAAACGCATACAACGTTTTTCATATTTGATTTACTATATTAGCATAACCGAAGCAACGACCACCGTGTAAATTTTTTGTAAACAAAGCGGTTTAAAGTGTAATTTCGATGAGAATGCCGTATAATAAAATCCATACTATTTATTGGGAAGGACTTGAATTATTCCATGAAACCATTAATTGGCATTACGATGGGCGATGGCGCCGGCATCGGACCGGAAATCATCGTGAAAGCGTTAACCGCTTCAGCCCTCCATATTATCTGCCGACCGGTGGTCATTGGCAATTTGGCCACGCTGCGCAAAGCCGCCGTTGCGCTGGGTCTGAAAGCCGAGTTTCGCAAAATCACCCGGTTGGACAATGCAGGCACACAGCCGTTAACCATTGATGTCATTGACCTGGACAATCTTCCTGCAGATCTGCCTTGGGGGAAAGTCAGCCCCGTTGCTGGCAAAGCCGCTTATGAATACGCCGCCAAAGCCACGCAGATGGCACTAGCCGGCAAACTCCAGGCAATCGTTACGGCGCCATTAAACAAGAAAGCCCTGCGGCTGGGAGGAATGGAATTTCCCGGCCACGGAGAAATTTTCGCCTATCTCTCTGGAGTCAAAAAATATGCTATGCTGCTGGTGGGAGGAAGCCTCCAGGAGACCATCCGGGTCATCCACGTCACCGAACATATGTCGCTCCGCCAAGCCTGTGAAAAAGTCTGTCAACAATCCGTCATGGAAACCATCGAAATGGCCGATTATTCGTTGAAGCTGTTGGGAATTCCCCATCCCCGGATCGCAGTGGCGGGACTCAATCCCCACGGTGGCGAAGATGGCTTGTTTGGTAATGAGGAAATCGCTGAAATCATTCCGGCGGTGAAAGCCATGGCCGCCAAAGGCTATCAGGTTCGGGGACCCTTTCCGGCCGACACGGTGTTCTACCGGGCAGTGGTTCGCCAGGAATTTGACATCGTCGTCGCCATGTACCATGATCAAGGGTTAATTCCCTTTAAACTGCTGGGTTTCGAGACCGGAGTCAATGTTACGGTAGGCCTGCCCTTCGTCCGGACCGCGGTCAGCCACGGCACCGCCTTCGATCAGGCAGGCAAAGGCGTCGCCGACTGCCGCAGCCTCACGGAAGCCATCCGGCTGGCCACGTTAATGGTCCGCAACGCGGTCTCCGTACAGCCGCCCCGGTGATTTTAAATTTTACGCGGTCCGAAGGGGTTAAAGCGCAGTCAGCGGCGCGGCCATGGGTAAATAACGGACTCCGTTCCGTTCCTGTTCCTCCACAAAGGGGGTAAAACCATTTTTCCGGTAAAAAAGCACGGCGTAGGGAGAAGAATTCACGGTGAGGATTTCCCGGGGCGGCTCCGCTTCCCGGCAATACTGCCGGACCCGTTCCAAAAGCGCCGTCCCGATCCCCCGCCCCTGCCAGCCTAAAGCCACAAACAGCAAGGCCAGATGGCGGGCTTCCCTGGCTTCCGCAAAGCCCACGGGAATCCCCTGATAGAGCGCCACCCACTGCCGGTTTCCTTCCACTCGCCGTTGCCGCAGCTCGCCCGGTGCGATAAAAGCCATAAATTCCTGAATCCCGGCCAGGGAATAGCCCGGCGCCACACACTGTAAAAAAGTCTGCACCACCATCCGGGCCACCAGGGCTTCATCACCGGCGGTCAACAGCCGGTAGAGGACTTGGTCCATCACCCATCCTCCCTGTGTCATATTTTGGTATGAAAGGCTGTATACCCGAGATTTTCCCGGGTATACAGCCTTGTTTCGTTGTACCGGTTATAACGGTTATAACCTTAGCCGGCTCAGCAGGCTGTCAGAACACTGATCAGCAGGCTGCCGGTTTAATTTTTTTCACTTCTTCAATCAAAATCGGCAGGATCTCCAGCACGTCACCGACGATACCGTAGTTGGCCATTTTAAAGATCGGCGCATCGGCGTCCTTGTTGATGGCGATAATAATATCCGAGGTGGACATCCCCGCCAGATGCTGGATTGCTCCGCTGATTCCACAGGCGATATACACTTTGGGAGCCACGGTTTTACCGGTCTGGCCCACCTGGTGAATGGCCGGTTTCCAGCCGGCGTCCACTGCCGCCCGTGAAGCGCCGACGGCCCCACCCAACGCGGCGGCCAATTCTTCGATATAGTGGAAGTTTTCCGGTTTGCCCATGCCCCGACCGCCGGACACGATGAATTCCGCCTCTTCCAGATTGCAGGAAACGGTACCGCAGGCGGCAATCACTTCCAATAGCTTTGTACGAATATCCGTAGCCTTCACTTTACTGGGAACCTTAATCACTTCGCCGCTCCGGGAAAGATCCGGTTCCGGACGTTTGAACACATTGGGACGCACCGTGCCCATCTGCGGGCGGTGTTCCGGGCTTAAAATGGTCGCCATGATGTTGCCGCCAAACGCGGGACGGGTCCAGGCCACCAAGCCGGTTTCCTCATCAATATCCAGGCCAGTGCAGTCCGCCGTCAGACCGGTGCCCACCCGACAAGCCACCCGGGGCCCCAGGTCCCGGCCGTCGTTGGTCGCACCCAGCAGAATAACCGAAGGTTTGTAGGTTTGAATCAAATCCATAAAGGCGATGCTGTAGCCGTCGGTGGAATAATGCTGGTATTCCGGGCCTTCCACCGCCAGCACTTTATCAGCCCCGCTGGCGAACAGGCTGGGAGCCAGCTCCGTCACCGTTTCGCCAATGACCACGGCGCTCAGTTCCTGTCCCAGCGCGTCGGCCAGTTTCCGGCCGGCTCCGATCAGTTCATGACCCACGTTCCGGGCTTTTCCCCGGTATTGTTCCACATAAACCCAAACGCCCTTGTAATCCGCTTTATTGATCCCGGTCACCCGGGTGGTTTCTTCCCGCTTGATCGCCTCCGCCGGGCAGACCTCGACGCAAGCGCCGCAGACCGTACAGGCCTCGGTAATCACCGCCGCGCCGTCTTCCATTACGATGGCTCCGAAGGGGCAGGCGCCAACGCAGGCTTCACAACCTGTACATAATTCCTTCTCTATACTGATTGCCATTGTCTTCCCTCCGTTACCTACAGAATTTTTGCTTCCGTCAGTTTACTCAGCAGCTTTTCCACCGCCGCCCGGGACGTTTCTTCCTGAATCATTTCTCCCTGGCAGCGCTGCTTGGGAGTAAATATTTTCCGCACCTGGGTTGGTGAGCCGTTCAGGCCGATCCGGCTCGGGTCCACTTGCACGTCTTCCGCCGACCAGACCGGGATTTCCTTGCGGTTGGCTTTCATTGTTCCCTTTACGCTGGGATAGCGGGGCTCGTTGATGGATTTGACCACCGACAGCAGCACCGGCGTTTTGGTTTCAATAATTTCGTAGCCTTCTTCGTGCTCCCGTTCCACCTTGACGACGTCGCCGTTCACTTCAATTTTCGAAACATAGGTCACCTGGGCAATATCCAAATGCTCGGCCATTTCCGGTCCCACCTGGGCGGTATCGCCGTCAATGGCCTGTTTGCCGCAGATAATCATATCAAACGGGCCTATTTTTTTCACGCCGGCCGCCAGCGTCAGACTGGTGGCCAAAGTGTCCGCGCCGCCAAAGGCCCGGTCGCTCATCAGCACCGCTTCATCCGCACCCATGGCCAGACACTCTTTCAACGCGTCCTTGGCCTGCGGCGGTCCCATGGACAGCACCGTGACCTTGCCGCCGTGCTGTTCTTTGAGCTGCAGCGCCGCTTCCAGCGCATTTTTGTCAAAAGGATTCACAATGCTAGGTACCCCCTGACGAATCAGTGTGTTCGTCTTGGGATCAATTTTCACTTCCGTGGTATCCGGTACCTGTTTGACACAAACAATAATGTCCATCCGGTAAACCTCCCGTAACCATAAAATATAATGCTCTCCGAAAAAAACCAAACCGGCTGTCCCGGCTGAACAAAAAAGAATCCATTCTCTATTTTAATCGCAAGCGCCCTCAATCCGCAAGACCTGTTTATCGGATCCGGCGGAACCAGCGGACAATTTCCTTCCTCCGCGCCGTAAATTTGCCTCTTGTGGTATACTGTTAAGCAAAACCTGAAATTTATGGCCTCTGCCTTAACAAAGGAGTGTATTATCCATGTCTTCCTACCCGCTGTTTCGTCGCCGCCGGTCTTTCCCGGCCCGCGTTTTACGCGCCCTTGTCCTTGGAATAGCGCTGGTCCTGCTGGCCCTGGAAGTTCCTATTATCGGTTACGGTTATCTTAGTACGCCGCAACCCAGCCAGGTGATGATCGTCCTGGGCAGCCGGGTCATCGGCCAGGAGCCGGGACCCATGCTGACGCCCCGGCTGCAGGAGGCGCTGCGCCTCTACCGGCAGGGCTACGCACCGCTGATCATTGTCAGCGGCGCCCGGGGCGCTGACGAAGCCGCCAGCGAAGCGGCGGTGATGAAAGAATACCTGGTCCGTGAAGGGGTTCCCGCCGCCAGCATTATACCGGAGGATCAGTCTTTCAGCACCCGGGAAAACCTGGTCAATTCCCAGCGGATTATGGCCCGGGAAGGCCTGACCCAGGCGCTGATCGTCTCCAACCGGTCCCATATCTGCCGCTCACTGCTCCTAGCGCATCGTCTGGGATTATCCGCCAGCGCCGCCCCGGCTCCGATGGCCCCCGGCTGGTATCGCACCTTCCAGCAATACACCCGGGAAGGAGCCGCCCTCGCTTATCAGCTGCTGTTTAACCGATAACCACCGTTCCCGGTCCCAACAGGCCTTCGATCGCCTGAATGGCGGCCGGCGTCGGTTCAATCCAGAAATGTTTTTCCGTGCGGATTTTGCGGTTGCTGTCCACCAGGTTCAAAAAGACGACCACCGGCCCCTGATAACGGCGAAAGATCATTTTCAGCTGATCGAAATTTTCCTTCGTTTCCTGATGTTTACGGATCACCACTTTGAGTTCCCGGTCACCCTCTTCCAGCGAGGTCACCTCGTCGGCGATGATCTTGGCCCCTTCCTCGTGCAGGTTCAGGCGGCCCTTGACCAGCACCGGCGTGTCCGGGACCAGCAGCCGGTTGCAGCGCTCGAATACCCGCGAAAAAACCACGACTTCAATTTGATAGGTGAAATCCTCGAGACTGATGAAGCACATCATGTCTCCTTTTTTTGTGTTGATCCGTTTGGCGCTGGCCACCAGCCCCGCCGCCTTGATCTGTTGTCCGTCGCTGAATTCACCGCTGTTTAGGGTTTCGATCTTGGGCAGTTTCGCCATTTTTTCCCGGAACCGGTCCAGGGGATGGCCGGTAACGTAAAACCCGGTTATTTCTTTTTCCATGGCCAGCTGCTGTTCCGCCGCCAATTCCGGGATGTCCGGCAGCGCAATGTCATTTACGCAGCTTTCTTCCCCGTCATCGAACAGGCCAATCTGCCCGCTGGCCGCGTCTTTTTGCCGGGCCGCCGCCATGTCAAAGGCCTGCTCCAGCACCGCCAGTAGCTGGGAACGGCGGGCGCCCAGCGAATCAAAAGCGCCGCATTTGATCAGGCTCTCCACCACTCGCTTGTTTACCAGCCGCAGGTCCACCCGGCAGCAAAAATCCGCCAGGGAAGTGAACGGGCCTTCTTTTTTCCGGGCCGCAATCATGCTGGCGATGGCTCCCTCACCGGCGTTCTTCACCCCCGCCAGGCCAAAGCGGATGGACGGACCGTCCACGGTAAAGCTGGTGCCGCTGGCGTTGATGTCCGGCGGCAGTACCGCCAGGCCGCGGCGGCGGCATTCTTCAATATAAGAACCCATTTTTTCACTGGTGCTCATAACGCTGGTCAGCAGCGCCGCATAGAATTCATGGGGATAATGGGCTTTTAAGTAAGCAGTCTGGTACGCCACCAGCGCATAAGCGGCGCTATGGGATTTATTAAATCCATAGTCGGCGAAATGGGCCATCAGGTCAAATACTTCGTTGGCCACTTTGGCGTCCACGCCCCGCGCTTCGGCTCCCTGCAGGAAACCGGCCCGTTGGGCCGCGATTACGTCCGCTTTTTTCTTGCCCATGGCCCGGCGCAGCAAATCAGCCTGTCCCAGCGTGAACCCGGCCAGCGTAGACGCAATCTGCATAACCTGTTCCTGATAAAGGATAACGCCGAAGGTTTCCTGCAGAATCGGCTCCAGCAGCGGATGCATATAATGAGTGACTTTTTTGCCGTGGCGTCCGTCAATAAAATCCGCCACCATGCCGCTGCCCAGCGGTCCCGGCCGGTACAGCGCCACCAGCGGAATCAGGTCTTCAAACCGTTCCGGGCGCAAATCCCGCACCAGATTGGTCATGCCGGAGGATTCCATCTGAAAAACGCCGGAAGTGTCGCCGGCGCTCAGCATCACCCCGGTCTTGGGATCATCCAGCGGGATATGGTCAATATCCACCGTCTCCCCTTTGTTCACCCGGATCATTTCCAGGGCGTCGCCGATCACCGTCAGTGTCCGCAGCCCCAGCAAGTCCATTTTCAGCAGACCGATTTCCTCAATCCGGTCCTTGTCAAACTGCGTGGTCAAAAAACCCTCGCTGGAAACCTGCAGCGGCACATAATGAGTCAGAGGCTCTTTCGCGATCACCACACCGGCGGCATGGGTCGACGCATGGCGGGGCAATCCTTCCACCGCGATGGCCAGATCCACCAGTTTTTTGACCGCTTCGTCCTCCTGATACAGTTGGTTCAGTTCCTTGTTGGACTCCAGCGCCCGCTTCAGCGTAATGCCCAGTTCCGTAGGCACCAGCTTGGCAATCCGGTCCACGTCGCCGTAAGCCATGTTCAGGGCCCGTCCCACGTCACGGATGGCGGCCCGGGCCGCCATGGTACCGAAGGTAATGATCTGCGCCACCCGGTCGGATCCGTAGCGGTTCACCACGTACTCGATGATTCGACCCCGCCGTTCATAGCAGAAGTCGATGTCAATATCCGGCATGGTTACCCGTTCCGGATTCAAAAACCGTTCGAACAGCAGCCCGTATTTTAATGGATCAATATTGGTGATTCCCAACAGGTAGGCAACGATGCTGCCGGCGGCGGAGCCCCTCCCCGGTCCCACCGGGATCGACTGCTGCCGGGCGTAATTGACAAAATCCCAGACAATCAAAAAATAACTGGAGAAACCCATCTCCTGGATAACCGCCAGTTCAAACTTCAGCCGGGCTTCCACCGTCTCGTCGGCTTCTTTATAACGAACCGGCAGCGCTTCCCGGCACAATTGCTCCAGATACAGATCCGGCGACATAGCGTCCGGTACGGGAAAGTCCGGCAAGAACAGCTTGCCGAAATCGAAACTGACGTCGCAGCGCTCAGCAATCCGGCAGGTATTGGCCAGCGCTTCCGGATAGTCCGCAAACCGTTCCGCCATTTCCGCCGGAGTTTTCAGGTAAAATTCATCATTGAGGAATTTCATGCGGGCTTCATCCTGCACCGTTTTGCCGGTCTGAATGCAGAGCAGTACGTCATGGCATTCGGCATCCTGCCGGTTGATATAATGGATGTCATTGGTGGCAACCAGGCCGATACCCAGTTTTTTCGCCATCGCCGCCAGCTCCGGATTCACCTGCTGCTGCTCTTCCATTCCGTGATCCTGCAGCTCCAGGAAAAAATTATCCGCACCGAACATGTCCCGATACTCCCGGGCGATTTCTTCGGCCCGTTCCGGATTGTTTTTCAGCAACAAGGCGGGGACTTCCCCGGCAATGCAGGCGCTCAGCGCGATCAGTCCGCCGCTGTATTGCCGCAGCAATTCATGGTCCACCCGGGGCTTGTAGTAAAAGCCCTCACTGTAGCCGCGGGAAACCAGCTCGATCAGGTTGCGGTAGCCCTCGTTGTTGGCCGCCAGCAGCACCAAATGATAGTAGGATTCCCCCTCCACCGCCGTCTTCTCATGCCGCGAGCGGGGAGCCACATACACCTCACAGCCGATCAGCGGTTTTACCCCCTGTTTCAGCGCCTGTTTATAAAAATCGATGGTTCCGTACATGGATCCGTGGTCCGTCAGCGCCACCGCCGTCATGCCCAGTTCCTTGACTCTCCGGATCAGGTCGCCGACCCGCCCGGCTCCATCCAGCAGGCTATATTCCGTATGCACGTGCAAATGCACGAAAGAATCCTTTTGTTTTTCGTCAGTACCTTGGTTCATTCCGATTGCCATTCCCTTCCTTATCACAATGCCCGCTTTAGCGGACAATTAAACCTCTTTTAAGAATACCACAAAGTTGTTGCCAATCCTAATAGAAATGCCAACGAAAAACAAATGTTTGATAAGATGTACACTCGACTATTGCGAGAATCCGCAGAGTAATGACCATCCTCTTTGCTATTTACTTCCTTGCTATCCTGTTGTATATCAGAAGCAGAAGAAGAGTCATCTGTTCGGTTTGTCTCCGGCAGCAATTGGAGCTGCCCTGACGCAAACCATTGGTGGCTCTTTTCTTTATTTTCATATAACAGGTTCCCTGCATTAACTTGCGTTTGGATAAACTTTACTGAATTGTCTTTACCATAAACGCTTGAAATTGCGTTAACCGTATTTCTTGAGTGCTTCACATCAAGCGCAATAGTTGTAATAATATTGTTTCCTTTCCCGTCCTTCAGTTCTGTCAACACCACCATGCCGGATAACGTAAAATAAGTTTCGCACAATTGAAAAGGCTCCCCCTGAATGTGCTAGGATAGGAATTGACAAGAAACCAATCCAACACCATTCAAAGGAGGAGCCTTTATGAGCAACATTATACACCTGAATGAGTCGGAACTGAAGAATCAATTAGGAGACTTAGTGCGCGGCACCGTAGAGGAGACACTAAATAAGCTGTTGGATGCCGAAGCGAATCGAATCGTTAATGCCGGACGCTATGAACGAAGCCTGGAACCATCAGCGAACTCAATAAAAAAGTGTACGTTCACATTGATAATTGGCGAAATCGATCCTTGCAGGCAGAATATCCCTATGTATATTATGTATATTTGGATGGAATCTACTTAAAACGCAATTGGGGCGGCGAATTTGAAATGGAGAAAATCATCAACGGTTCCGCCCAAATTGCCTAAAAATCTAGCCGCTCAGGTGGCGCCAAAACAAATGTGCGAAAAATTATTGACAGTACCCTCATGAC
>DATMYQ010000271.1:0-19206 GCA_035560935.1 Patescibacteria group bacterium
GATAAGCCGTTTTCCGCGGCCCCCTGTTTTTTTGACATATCTGTAGATGTAAACGCGGCAGCGAAAAAACGATACTGCACGTTTTTCTGAAATATCCGTAGGCAATGAAAAGAATTTGTGGTATGCTTAAACACGTTAACAGCTGACGATGGGAAGAATATAACCGGGATTTGCCGAAATATTTGGATGGTGATAATAGATGGTGGATTACGCGCGTCCGTTTACCAGTGAAGAGCATGTGTCCGACAGTGTGAATTTGTTGATTTCCATTTTGATCCGATATCCGGAAATCGGAACGATCAAGTATTTGCCGGAAACGAACTCGTTAAAAATGACGTTTTTATTGCGAGTATTACCCGATACGGAAGATCTTGCCGACGTTTGCCGGGTCTTGGAAGCGAGTATTTGTGCCTACCATTTGTTAAAGGGCCTGAAAAATGCGAGAGTGGCATTGAAAGTTAGTCATTATGATCCGGTGATGATGCTGGAAGTGCAAAGAGATGTGCCTACATTGTCACAGAATGAAATCGCATTGATGATTCATATTCTGAATGAAAGTTATGGTCAGTGGCTGATTGCGGATTATCATGAGACAATGCCGGAAGATGACCTGATCGTGCAGGAAGAATATATTGCCGATATGCTGGAGAACATCAAACGACAGCGTATTGATCAGGGATTGATCGGTATTCGGGAAGACGGAAGAGTGTTTGTGTTTGATAAATAGTTGCAATGATTCATCGCAGAGGGGTTCAGAACTCACCGACAGTATTTTTGTTATATTTTGAAAAGGGATTTTTTGCCGGATAACGAATAATATCCTAAAAGAACAAGATTTGCTCTTAATTCAAAGGAGGGTACTTGACACGATGGATGTATTGAAGGTATCAGCAAAATCGAATCCTAATTCAGTAGCCGGCGCTTTGGCTGGGGTGCTGCGTGAGCAAGGTGGCGCGGAAATTCAGGCGATTGGTGCCGGTGCTCTTAACCAGGCTGTCAAAGCGGTGGCCATAGCCAGAGGCTTTGTGGCGCCTCATGGAGTGGATCTCATTTGCATTCCGGCGTTTACCGATATTTTAATTGATGGTGAAGAACGTACGGCGATCAAACTAATTGTCGAACCGCGATAATCCGATTTTGTTATATTGCTGACAAATTTGCAACCTGTTCACTGCGGACAGGTTTTGCTGTTTTTGCAAGTGAATCTATGGCATAATAAGAGATAGCAAAAACGGAAGTGGAGGATGTTATTTTGGGTGTTCAAGCGAAAGTTGTATCAGGGGAAATTGGTAAATTGGCATGGGATGCATTGCTGATCGGCGTTTTTAGCGGAGCTACGGATGCAGCTCCGGAAGTAGCGGCAGTTGATATGATGGTTGGCGGCTGTTTGCTTCGTCTGCTCAAGGATACGCCAGATATGACGAAGTGGGGCGAAAATACAGTAATTCCTGTTTGCAGCGGGGAACGATGTCAGCGGGTTATTGTAATCGGTTTGGGAAAACCGGAAGAACTAAACTATGAAAAATTGCGGGCTGCGATGGGCACGGCTATGCGATCAGCGGGCAAGTTGCAGGCGCGGATTGTGGCCAGCCTTCTTCATCGGCAGTGTACCGCGGCAGAGGTGGAGATGCAGACTGCTGCCCAAGGCAGCGTAGAAGGCGCACTGATGGGTGCATACCGTTTTGACTGTTACAAAACGGCGCCGGTTACTACCACAGTACCGGAAGAATTCTGGCTACTCGAAGAGTCTGATAGCCTGTTGGCTAATCTGGAGCAGGCTGCGTACGAGGGGCAAACGATCGCGGAGGCCGTGAATATGACCCGTGATTTGGTGAACCATCCGGCGGGTCATATGACGCCGACACGGTTGGCGGAACAGGCAGCGCGGATTGCCGATGTTTACGGTATGAATTTGACGGTAATGGATCGTGAAGAACTGGCTGTACGAAAAATGGGCGCATTTTTAGCGGTGGCGCAAGGGAGCGTTGAACCGCCTAAAATGATTGTTTTGAAGCATTGCGGCGCTGGCGACACGCAGCCGTGGACCGCTTTTGTCGGTAAGGGAATCACTTTTGACAGTGGTGGGATTTCGCTGAAACCCAGTGAAAATATGGGAGATATGAAGGACGATATGGCCGGAGCCGCCGCTGTGCTGGGCGCGATGGAAGCCATTGGCCGGCTGGGGATTAAACAAAATATTATGGGCGTCATGCCGTGCACCGAAAACATGCCGGCGGGTAACGCCTTTCATCCCGGAGATGTTATTACGTCAATGGACGGAAAAACTATTGAGGTCATTAGCACCGATGCGGAAGGCCGGTTAATTTTAGCGGACGCGGTGACTTATGCCAAAGAGCTGGGAGCGGAGCGGCTGGTGGATGTGGCTACGCTGACCGGCGCCTGTGTCATTGCTTTGGGCAAGGTATACTCCGGGCTATTGGGCAATAACCGGGAATGGACGGAACAGGTGAGAGCAGCGGCGACCGCTGCCGGTGAAAAAGTATGGGAAATGCCCTATGATGCAGAATACCGGGAGCAGTTTAAAAGCTCTATCGCCGACCTAAAAAATACAGGTGGCCGTCCGGGTGGCATGATCACTGCAGGGATGTTCATCGGCGAATTTGCCGGCCAGACTCCCTGGGTTCATATTGATATTGCCGCTACGGTGACTGCGGACAAAGATCAGGGATACCTTGTAAAAGGAGCGACCGGCGTTCTGGTCAGGACGCTGGTGCAACTGGCCCGCAGTGGCAGTAATTAAGGGAAAGTCTTGAGGGATCGACATGGCTGTGGATTTGCATATTCATACCACTGCTTCCGATGGCTGGCTGACGCCGGTTCAGGTCGTCCACAAAGCGCAGGCCGCTTCACTGGCGGGCATTGCCATTACGGATCATGACACTTTGGAAGGATTGAACATTCTAAAGGAAGCCGGTTATTTGCCGTCAGCAAGCCCGGTTATTGTTCCCGGAATAGAATTCAGTACCGATTTGCCGGAACACGAAGTACATATTCTGGCATATGGAATGGATCCGCAACATCAGGAATTGCAGAATTATTTGCAAGAATTGATTCGGGACCGTTTGACGCGCGTTGAAAAAATGCTTGCGAAACTGACGCAGCTGGGATATCCGTTGGAGTACCGGCGTGTGAGGGAACTGGCCGGCAATGCCAAGGCGTTGGGTCGGCCTCACGTGGCCAGGGCACTGATAGAAAAAGGATATTTTCTCACGATTGCCGAAGTATTTGAACGGTTGCTGATGAAAAACGGCCCGGCGTACGTGCCGCACTACAAGTTAATGCCGGAAGAGGTTATCCGGCTGATTCATCGTGCCGGCGGTGCGGCGGTACTGGCTCACCCGGGACAAATTCACAATGATGATATTGTTGCCGGCCTGATTACGGCGGGCTTAGACGGTCTGGAGGCGTACCATCCCCACCATTGCGCCGATGAGGCGGAGCGGTATCAGCAATGGGCGCTGGATAGCGGGCTTTTGACCACCGGTGGATCGGATTATCATGGCATGCCCGGTCGCTTTCCGGAACAATTGGGAGTATTTACGGCGGAAGATGCTGTATTGGCACAACTGCAGCAGTTTTTACATATTGCGTAATCCATGAGCCGACAGATTGCAGCTGCCTGGTTGGGCAGAGGGGTTTTGGGGTTTGGAGAAAGTAAGGAGTGCATTCGTGATGGAGGTTTTTGCGCTGGTGGGTCCCAGCGGTACCGGAAA
Source organism: Patescibacteria group bacterium (assembly GCA_035560935.1). GTDB lineage: Bacteria > Bacillota > Negativicutes > Sporomusales > Sporomusaceae > DATMYQ01. Next base: position 3,735 of record DATMYQ010000271.1, read on the forward strand.
AAGTCATCGTGCGTTGATTGTGGCTCACGAACATCAGATAGACACTATATTGGATGACGGACTGCTGATTAAAGATAGCAAAATTGTGGCTGGAAGCTCGGCAAAAAAAGAACCCAACAAGATTCAGGCCGTCAAACGGGCTATCTTTATGGATCCTCTGCATGTTGCCCAGGTCCGGCAGGCCCTGGATAAGCTGCAGCCGGAAAAAATTCTGGTATTGGGTACGTCGGTGAATATGGTGGATAAAATTGTCAAGGTATTGAAGATGCCGGCCATTAGCCAATATATCCGTATTGAAGATATTGCTACCCGGACGGAGATTGCTAAAGCACGGGAAAGCAGACAAAAAGAGGGGAAACACATCATTCCCGTGCCCACGATTGAATTGAAACCACATTTTTCCGGTTATCTGATTGACCCATTGGAGATCTTTTTTAAAAAAGACCGGTCGCCGCGGCGGCGGCTGGGAGAGAAGTCGATCGTGCGGCCTACGTTCAGTTACTATGGCAAGTTGTTTATCTCTGATTCAGCGATCGCCGCGATCGTGGATTCGGTGGCCACCAGTGATATCGCATTGACGCGAGCCCAACAAATCAATATTCGTAATTCGCAGGACAAGGAAAAGGGAATCTCGATTTCTTTAGATGTGACCATTCGCTATGGAGAGGTCATCTGGACCGTGGTCCGCAATGCGCAAGTGCGTATTAAAGAAATGGTGGAATACATGACGGGGATGATGGTGAAAGAAGTCAATATTGCCGTCAAAAAATTGAGCTTGGAATAGAAAAAATAATAAAAGGACAGGGATGAAGCAATGGGGAAGCAGCCGGGAAGGCGGGTTTTATTTTCGGGTTATGCCAAATTACCTACGGGTATAACCGCCAGTGAGATGTACAAAGTGATAGGCTTAGTCGTCGTAGTGGATGAAGAGAGCGGCGAAATCCTGGAGGCGGATTGTACGTTGGCAACAGAAGTCGCCCGGCGCCATGTTTCCGGTCTGATTGAAGGGCATTCGCTGAACCAGTCGCCGGAAAAGTTGGTGCGCATGGTAGATTTGGCGTACCAGGGTAGTGCGAAAAAAGCCATTATTACCGCCGTACGGATTATTTACGACAAGTATCGCAGTTATAAAGAAGGTGTGGTACCCAGCGTAGTGGATTGACAGTCAGGAAAATAGAGACAAAACCGGTGCTGCAGGTCGGAGTGATCCGGATCGTGAGCCCCGGTTTTTAATTTTGCGTCTAAAAGAGAACTGCGGATAAATGTATTGGAGTTCCCGGGCCGAGTTGGTATAATAGAGGCAATGACTTTGCGAAGGAGAAAAATGCAGTTGAAACACCACTATCATATTCTGACCTATGGTTGTCAAATGAACGAAAACGATTCGGAACGGTTGGCCGGGCAGCTGAAGGCTGCCGGCTATGAACATACGGAAGAGATGGCTCAGGCGGATGTCATCCTCATTAATACCTGTTGTGTGAGGGAGAGCGCCGAGAAAAAGATTTTCGGCAAAATTGGCGAACTCAAACGGCTGAAGGCCGGCAATCCCAATCTGGTGATTGGGATTGCCGGCTGCATGGCGCAAAAAGATCAGGAGAAGCTGTTCAAACGGGCGCCACACATTGATATTGTCCTGGGTACCGGCAACACCGGCGAACTGCTGGCGGCGGTGCAAAAAGTCGCGCAAGGCCGGGAACGGGTGCTGGCGGTATGGGAACAGGCGCAGGCGCAATCGGTGGAGGTTCCGGTGTTGCGGCGGGGACTGGTCAGCGCCTGGACGCCGATTATGAACGGCTGCAATAATTTTTGCACCTATTGCATCGTGCCCTATGTACGGGGCCGGGAGCGAAGTCGGGTCAAGGCGGACATTCTGGCGGAGATCCGGCAACTGGACCGGGAAGGCTTTAAAGAAGTGACGCTGCTGGGGCAGAACGTGAATTCCTACGGGAAAGACAGCCAGGAAAATGGCGATTTCGCCGGACTGCTGCAAGCGGTGGATGACATCGAGGGCATCAGCCGGGTGCGCTATATGACGTCCCATCCCCGGGATATGGACGACCGGGTTATTGAAGTGGTGGCGGCCAGCCGGAAAGTGTGCGAACATTTTCATCTGCCGATCCAGTCCGGCAGCGATGCGCTGCTGGAAAAAATGAACCGGGGTTACACCACCGATTATTATCGGAAATTAGTGGCGAAAATTCGTCAGGAGCTGCCTAAAGCCAGCATTACCACGGATTTAATCGTCGGTTTCCCCGGCGAAACGGAAACTCTGTTTCAGGAAACGCTGGCGTTTGTCCGGGAAATCGGCTTTGACGCGGCCTATACGTTCCTGTATTCGCAGCGTTCGGGAACACCGGCGGCGACGATGCCGGACCAGGTGCCGCTGCCGGAAAAGAAATCCCGGCTGAAACTGCTGATGGATTTGCAGAACGAAAGCAGTCTGCGGATTAACCGGGCGCTGGAGGGAGCCGTGCTGGAAGTCCTGGCGGAAGGAACCAGCAAGAATGACGAGAACACCTATATGGGACGGACCCGGACCAATAAAATTGTGCTCTGGAAGCGCGGCGGCCAGGAAGCCCCGGGCCAGCTGCTGAACGTACGGATTGAACAGGGACAAACCTGGGTTCTGAAAGGGACGCGGGTGGAATAAAGAACGGCTGAAAGAAGAGGAGACGACGCGATGACGGTGGCCTATACGCCGATGATGGAGCAATACCGGGAAGTGAAAAGCCGGCATACCGGCGAAATTCTTTTTTTCCGGCTGGGCGATTTTTACGAAATGTTTTTTGAAGACGCGGAACTGGCGTCAAGAGAATTGGAAATTACGCTGACCGCCCGGGACGGGGGGCAGAATATCCGCGTACCCATGTGCGGAATTCCCTATCATGCGGCGGAAAATTATATTGCCCGCCTGATTCAAAAAGGCCACAAAGTGGCAATTTGCGAACAGGTGGAGGATCCCAAGCAAACCAAGGGAATCGTGCGGCGGGAAGTGATTAAAATCATTACCCCCGGCACGATCGCCACGGAGGCACTATTGCCGGACAAGGCCAACAACTACTTGGCGGTGCTATACGAGGAACAGGATAATCTTAGTTTGGTTTCCGCCGATATCTCCACCGGTGAATGCGTCTGGGCCGTTTTCGCCGGGACGCAGCGGCTGAATGTGGCCTGCGATCAATTGTTCCGGCTGCTGCCGGCGGAAGTGGTGGTGGCCGGCAATATCTCTCATTGGAATGAACTGAACGATTTTGTATCCCGGCGTTTATCACGCTGCACGGTAACCACGCTGACGGCGGATGACCTGCAGGCGGTGGCCCAGCTGGGGCCGGCGCATTTTGCCGCCGGCGAACTGCCGGGACAACCCTGCGCCGTCATGGCGGTGGGGTATTTGCTGTACTATTTGCGGCAGACGCTGAAAAGCGATTTGGCCCACATCAACCGCCTCACCGAGTATAATGCCAAAGAACATTTGCTGATTGACGCCTCCACTCTCCGCAATTTGGAGATTACCCGCAATATGCGGGACGGGGGCAGAAAAGATACCCTGCTGTCCGTGATGGACTTTACCAAAACCGCCATGGGTGGGCGCCTGCTGAAAAAGTGGCTGGAATATCCGTTGGTGCATCCCAACCAGATTACCGCCCGCCAGGACGCGGTGGGCGAATTGCTGGACCAGCCGGTATTGCGGGAGTCGCTGCAGGAACAGTTGAACACGGTCTACGATTTTGAACGCATTTTAACCCGGGTGGAAATTGGCGCCGCCAACGCCAAAGATCTGGCGGCGCTGTGCACTTCGCTGACGGCTTTGCCGGCGGTGAAGCAGGAATTGCAAACCACGCAGTCCCGTCTTTTAACCCATATCAATATGGGGATTGCCACGCACAGTGACGTGGTAACCCTATTGCGGCAAGCCATTGTGGACGCTCCGCCCTTCAGCGTGCGGGAAGGCGGCATGATCCGGCCCGGTTATGATCTGGAGCTGGACGAACTGCGGCTGATTGCCAAGGATACCAAACAGTGGGTGCAGGATATGGAAAACCGGGAACGGGAAACCACCGGCATCAGGTCGCTGAAAGTCGGTTATAATAAAGTGTTCGGCTATTATATCGAAGTGACGCATTCCAACACCGAAAATGTGCCGCCGTATTATGTGCGTAAGCAAACATTGGTGAATGCGGAACGGTATATCACACCGGAGTTGAAAGAATTTGAAACCAAAATCCTCGGCGCCCAGGAGCGGATCGTCAGCATTGAGTATCAGCTGTTTTGCACGGTGCGGGATTTTGTAAAGGAACGGATTCCCGCGATTCAGCAGACCGCCCGTCAGGTGGCGGAGCTGGACGTGCTGACGGGTCTGGCGGAAGCGGCCGCCCGCTATAATTATGTGCGGCCGGAGCTGAACTACCAGCGGGAAATGCTGATCCGCGACGGTCGTCATCCCGTGGTGGAACGGCTGCTGAGCCGGGAAATGTTTGTTCCCAATGACACGGTGCTGAATCATCGGGAAAGTGAGATCATCATTATTACCGGTCCCAATATGGCCGGTAAATCTACCTATATGCGCCAGGTGGCGCTGCTGACCCTGATGGCCCAAACCGGCAGTTTCATACCGGTGCGGGAAGCGTCGCTATGCCCGGTGGACCGTATTTTTTCCCGGGTGGGCGCCAGTGATGATCTGGCTTCGGGACAAAGCACGTTTATGGTGGAAATGAATGAGGTGGCCCAGATCATTAAATACGCCACTCCCAACAGTCTGATTATTTTAGATGAAATTGGCCGGGGAACCAGCACCTTCGACGGGATGAGCATTGCCCGGTCGGTGATTGAATACATTCGTGACAAGGTCAAGGCCAAAACCCTGTTTGCTACCCATTATCACGAACTGACGGAACTGGCCGATACCAGCAAGGTCATCAAAAATTATTCGGTGGCGGTAAAAGAACGGGGCAACGACGTGGTGTTTCTGCGGCGAATTGTACCCGGCGGCGCGGATAAAAGTTACGGTATCCACGTGGCGCAGCTGGCCGGACTGCCGAAGAAAATCATCGAGCGGGCCCAGGAACTGCTGTCGGAAATGGAGCAGTGCCAGGGAACGGCGGTAGTTTCCGCGGCTGTTCCGGCCCAGGCCCCGGCAGCGGCGTCACTGTTTACTTTTTCGCTGGTGGATGACATTTTGGCGGTGGATGTGAACACAACGACGCCGATTGAGGCGCTGAATATTTTGTATCGGTTGCAAAACCAGGCGCGGGAAGAAGCGGGCAAGCTATGGTAGAATCCATGATTCGGGTATTGGACGAGAACACAGCCAACAAAATCGCCGCCGGAGAAGTCGTGGAGCGGCCGGCGGCGGTGGTCAAGGAATTGGTGGAAAATGCCCTGGACGCCGGCGCTCAAACCATTGAAGTGGAAATTGCCGAGGGCGGGATTGGCTTCATCAGGGTCAGGGACGATGGCGGCGGCATGAGCCGCCCGGATGCGGAACTGGCGGTTTTGCGCCATGCCACCAGTAAAATTCGTTCCGCAGAAGACTTGTCCCATATTTCCTCGCTGGGATTTCGCGGCGAAGCGCTGCCCAGTATTGCAGCGGTATCCAAATTTGTGCTGACGACCCGCCTGGCGGAAGAGGCTCTGGGTACCTATCTGGAAATCCAGGGAGGAACCGTCACCGATTTGCGGGAGGCCGGCGCCGGGCCGGGAACCACTGTCGCGGTGACCGATCTGTTTTATAATACTCCGGCCCGGCGAAAATTTTTGAAGTCGGCCGGAGCGGAAGGCTCTCATATTAACGATATTGTCAGCAAGTTGTCGCTGGCTTACCCTCATGTGGCGTTTCGTTTGTTAAACAATGGCCGCCTGGTGTTGTCCACCGCCGGCAATGGCCGGCTGGCGGACGCCATGGCCAGCCTTTACGGCAATAAGATTTTGCCGGATATTCTGCCCATCGATTACAGCGGTGAAAATCTCTCGGTTACTGGGTACGTGGCCAAGCCTTCGCTGTTGAAAAGTAACCGCCATTGGCAAACCTTCATGGTAAATTCCCGCATCGTCAACAGCCGGATGTTATATAAAGCGCTGGACAGCGCCTATCATTCGCTGTTGCCCAAGGCCGGCTATCCGCTGGCCGTGGTTTGTCTGCTGCTGCCGACGGAAACCATTGACGTCAACGTCCACCCGCAGAAAAACGAAGTGAAGTTCAGCGATGAACAGCAGGTGTACCGGGCGGTGTACCGGGCGGTGTCGCAGGCGCTGACGGCGGTGGATGACTTTGCGGCTCCGGTTCCGGAGCGCTATTATCAGATTCCGGCGGATGCCCCGCGGTCTGCGGCGGTTTACGAAACGCCGGCAGTGGCGGCGGTGCCTTTGTGGAATACATCACCGGCGCGGGAAAACGCCGGGCCGGTAAACCAGGATACGCCGTCTCCGACGGTCTATACTCCCTTTAAGGCGGCAAGACCGTCCGTGCCGAGTTTCTCGCCGGCGGCCGTGAATCGGGAGGCGGACACAATCCCTGCGGAGCCAGGCGGGCACACGGAGCCGGTATTGAATCCTCAAAAAATAAATTCTCCAGAAACATCGGCGGAAACGTTGCGCGTGTCTCAGAACCCGGAAGGAGAGTCGAAGGTTGTTGTTTCGCCGCAAGACGAGCAAGCCGAAGAAACGCCGCCGATGGCCGATCAGCCGGCGGGAGCGGAGCGGATGGAAGCTCTGGGCCAGGTGGATTCGTGTTATATCATTGCCCGGGGAACCGATGGCTTGTACATTATTGACCAGCACGCCGCTCATGAGCGAATACTGTACGACCGGATGAGCCGGGCGGCAGAACGGATTCCGGCGCAGCAACTGCTGATCCCGCGTTATCTGGACGTTGATGACGGCGAGTACCAACTGATGGAAGAATATAAGGACGAGTTTCAAAAACTGGGATTTTCCTTGGAACCCATCGGGCCGTCCTCGATGCGCTTAATGGAAATGCCCGCGGATATCGCGGAAAAAGACGCGGAAGATCTGCTGCGGCAAATTCTGGCCTGGCTCAGGAACCGCACCGATAATGCCCCGCAGGCATTGCGGCACGCGGCGCTGCAAATGGCGGCCTGCCGCAGCGCCATCAAAGCGGGCGAGACGCTGAACCCGCAGCAGATTCGTTTGTTGCTGGAGGAATTGTTCCGGACGGACTATCCGTACACCTGTCCTCACGGAAGACCGACCACCATCCGGTTTTCTGCCGGGGATCTGGCCCGGATGTTTAAACGAACGTAATGCGGGTGAAAAAATGAATGAAATTATCGTGACCACAGCGGGGGATCCGACGCCGGAACTGCAGGATGAGGCCAGAAAGATCAGCGCGGAACTGGAAGGCCTCTACCTGGAACGGGGCCGTCAGTCGCTGGCGTCAATGGTCGCCGGCGGCGCAGAGCAACTGCTCGTGGTGGGAAAAAACGGCATGGTCGTCCATACACCGGGCGGGCAGATGTTTTTCCACTTGAGTATGGCGCAATTGCGGCTGAAGAATGTAACGGACGGCAAATCGGACCATATGGCGGAGGCGATGGGACTTGGCGCGGGCGACTCGGTGCTGGACTGCACCCTGGGCTTGGCTACTGACGCTATTGTGGCCAGTTATCTTACGGGAGCGGCGGGGCGGGTCCAGGGAATCGAGGCGTCGACGCTGCTGTTCTTTTTGGTGCGGGAAGGACTGAAAAACTTTGATACAGCGTCGGAGTCCTTGAATGCGGCGCTGCGGCGAATTGGCGTGGTGAACGCCGACAGCGGAGAGTACTTGCGCCGGCAGCCGGCTAAAAGCTGGGATATCGTGTTTTTTGATCCCATGTTCCGGCAGCCGGTGTATCGCAGCTCGGCGTTGAAACCGTTACGGTTCCTGGCCGACAAACGCCCGCTGACGGAAGCGATGATCGCGGAAGCCTGCCGGGTGGCCCGGCGGCGGGTCGTCATCAAGGAAGCCAGCGGCAGCGAGGAATTCGCCCGGCTGGGTTGCCGGCGGCTGGCCGGCGGCAAATACAGCAGCGTTGCCTACGGAATCATTGATTGCGATGATTGAGCGGGGCCGGACCGAAGGAGAGAGAATAAGGCATGGAAAAACTGATTGTGGTTCTGGGGCCCACTGCCGTGGGGAAAACCCGGTTAAGCATTGATTTGGCCCGCTGGTGCGGCGGCGAAGTGATTTCCGGCGATTCCATGCTGATTTACCGGGGGTTGGATATCGGCGCCGCCAAACCGGATTTGACCGAACGTCAGGGTGTCGTCCATCATTTGGTGGATATTCTGGAGACTACCGATGACTTCAGTGTCACCGATTTTCAAAAATTGGCCGGTGAGGCGATCTCCGCTCTGAACCAGGCCGGGAAAATACCGGTTTTAGCCGGGGGAACCGGTCTGTATTTACGGGCCCTTTTGGAAGGCTACCAGTTCAATACCGCGGCCGGCGACGAGAAATTACGGCAGCGGCTGACGGCGTTGGCCGAGGAAAAAGGCCGGCAATACCTGCACGATTTGTTGCGGGAACGCGTCCCACAGGCTGCGGAACGTCTTCATCCCAATGACCTGCGGCGGGTGATCCGGGCGCTGGAAGTCCACGAACTGTGCGGGGAGGAAGTCTCCCGGGACAAAGCGTTTCCGCGGCAACTGCTGTATGACGCGGCGGTGATTGGTTTGACCATGGACCGGGCGGTATTATATCCAAGGATTAACCAGCGGGTGGAGCTGATGCTGGAGCAGGGGCTGGTCGAGGAAGTGCAGGGTCTGCTGGCGAGAGGGATGACCCGGAACTGTCAGGCAATGCAGGGCATCGGCTACAAAGAAATTGCCGCCTATTTATATGGCGAGACGGATTTGAACACCGCGGCGGAAAAAATAAAACAGGTGACACGCCACTTTGCCAAGCGACAGTTCACCTGGTACCGGCAAATGCCGTACGTGAAATGGTTTGACGTTGAAAAATATCCTGATTATGACAAAATGCGCGAGGCCGTCTGCTGTCAGGTTGCAGAAATACTGAATCTGCGGTAGAATAAGGGCAGTGGTATCTTAACGAGGACACGGAGGGGTTTGCGTTGACGACGAAAATCATCAATCTGCAAGACAGTTTTCTAAATCAGGTCCGTAAAGAAAATATTCCCGTTATTATTTATTTGGTCAACGGATTTCAACTACGGGGCGCAGTAAGGGGATTTGACAACTTCACCGTGATCATCGAGAATGACGGAAAGCAGCAGCTGGTTTATAAGCATGCCATTTCCACCATTACACCGTTCCGGGCGTTGGCGGGTCATGTGCACCAGGAACGCAGGGAAGAGGGAACGAAACCGGAAGCGGTCCGCCCGGAAGTTCCGAAACCGGAGCTTGACCGTTAATTTTTGGATAAGGAAACCCAAGCTCTGTTTCGATAAAACCGGCAAGGCTTGTTGTTATTGTTACGAGAGCAAAAAATCTCCGGACGTTTTAAACGCCGGAGATTTGCTTTTGTTATGGAGCAGAGGCTGACGCTATTTGACGATCTGAGCAATCCCGGCAACGCTGTCTACGATGTAGGTGGGCTGGGCATCAGCCAGTTCTTGCCGGGAACCATAGCCGTAGGTTACCGCCAGGGAATCGATCTGATGATGGGCAGCGCCGATGATGTCATGTTTGCGGTCGCCGATCATCAGTACTTGATGCCGCTGAAAACGGGGAGCGTGCTCCAGTGCGTAGGCGATGACTTCCGCCTTGACGGTGCGGCTGCCGTCCAGATTGCTGCCGGCGATGAAGCGAAAAAAGTGATCGATGTGAAAATGCCGGCAGACTTCTTCGGCGAAAACCGTGGGTTTGGACGTGGCGACCAGCAGTGATTTGCCGCGGCTCTGCAGCTCGGTCAGCAATGCGGGTATTTCCGGGAAAATAGCGTTCTCATAGATGCCGGTTTGCTGGAAATATTCCCGGTAATAGGCGACGGCCTCCCGGGATTTCTCCGGCTCAAATCCGTAAAATACCTGAAATGATTCCAATAACGGCGGTCCGATAAAAGGGATCAGTGCATCCAGGCGGTCAATGTGGATGCCGAATTTATTCAGTGCATACTGAACGGAACGGGTAATGCCCAGTTTGGGGTCGGTCAGCGTGCCGTCCAGGTCGAAAAGTAGAGTCGTGTAGAGTTTGTCCATCTGATTACCACCTTGTGCGTATTCTGATTTTCACACTAGCAGAAATTCAGAGGCGGGTCAAGTGTGCACCCAGGTGTTGACGAGTGATTTTTTGCCTGTTATGATATAGAGAGTTTATTTTTTTCGGCGGCTCTGCGCAAGAAGGGCTGAACGGAGTTCAATTGAATAGATAAGGTTCAGGTGCCTTTCTTTGACGAAAGGATAATAGGGAAGTCTGAGGCATGGTTTATGCCGACGCGCGGTCCCGCCACTGTACCGGGGAGATGCTGTTTGCCACTCGCGAGGGGAAGGGAACAGCGAATCGATGATCCGGGAGCCAGGAGACCTGCCTGAACTGTTTTGCCACCTTCGAGGACGGGTGAGCGATGCCTGGGGACTTTTCCGGCTCTGTTGGTGTTGCTCATCAATGGAGTTTTTTATTTTGCCGGAGATAACTGAGGAGGAAAATGATGAATTTGTTGCAGCAAACGATTGATAGTATTCAGCCGTTGAACCGGGAAATGATGGCGGCGGCAAAAAAACGCCTGGACCATTTGGCGGGCGGCACCGGACAATTGGGGAAATTGTCCGATATGGCCGCTCAGTGTGCGGGGATTACCGGCCAGCTGATACCGGCGCTTCCCAAGAAATGCATGATTTTGATGGCGGCGGATCACGGAGTGGCCCGCCAGGGAATCAGCGCCTATCCGATAGAGACCACGATTCATATGACCAAAAATTATCTGATTTCCAAAGGGGCGGGAGCGAATGCGCTGGCCAATTTTTGTCAGGCGGATTTAGTGGTGGTGGACGTTGGCGTGGCCGGGGATCTGAGCGATCTGCCGGGATTGTGGCATCGCAAGATCGCTCTGGGGACGAAAGATTTTACCGAAGGACCGGCCATGAGCCGGGAAGAAGCGATTAAAGCCGTGGAAACCGGCATTGAAGTGGTCAACACCCAGATTGACAAGGGGTACCGCTGCTTTAGCCTGGGAGAAATGGGAATTGGCAATACCACCTCCAGCGCCGCTATTTTGGCCGCCTTTTCCGGCATCACGCCGGAACAGGCTACGGGCCGGGGAACCGGAATTTCCGATAGCCGGATGCAGGTAAAGGTTAATGTGGTCCGTCGGGGGCTGGCGGTGAATCAGCCGGACCCGCAGGATGGCCTGGATGTATTGCAGAAAGTGGGGGGGCTGGAACTGGGCGGATTGGCAGGAGTTATCCTGGCCGCCGCCGCCCGCCGCAGTCTGGTTGTCATTGACGGCTTTAACGCCACGGCGGCGGCTTTGATTGCCCAGGCGATACAGCCGGAAGTGCGTCATTACCTGATTGGTTCCCACCTTTCCGCGGAGCAGGCGCACAACCGGGCGCTGGAAATGTTGGGACTGGGCGCTTACATTGATATGGGGCTGCGGCTGGGTGAAGCCTCCGGCGCGTCGCTGGGAATGGATCTGCTGGATTTGGCGCTGGAACTGCTGCAGGCGACGGCTGGACAGGAGGAAACGATATGATCAGGAAGCTCATTTCATCCATTGCTCCTCTGGACGCGGCGGCGATGGAACAATGCCAGACACGTCTGGATAATTTGGCTAAACCCTTGGGGAGTTTGCACGCGCTGGAGCATTTAGCGCTGAAAATGGCCGGTATTACCGGCAGACCCCGGCCGGAAAATTTGAAAAAAGCAATTTTGCTGACGGTGGACGGAGACGCTGCGGATTCTTTTGCTCCCGAGACCACGGCAGTCATTTTTGCCCGGCATGCCGGGGCGGAGATCATTCCGGTGCCGGTGACGGCAGCGACAAAAATTTGCCCGGAGAGCGAGACCGGCACCGGGCTGCCTCCTGATCTGATGAGGGCGTTGCAAGCGGGAATACAGGCAGCGCAGCGCCAAACAGAGGCCGGTATTGAAGTTTTAGGCTTGGGCGAGGCGGGAACCAGCAGCCGGGAAGCGGCTCAAATTATCGTGAACGCATACGCGGAGAGCGAAACTTATCCCAATCCCTGGGAGCTGCTGCGCCGGACGCAGAGCCGGCCCATCGCCGCACTAACCGGTGTGATATTGGCAGGCGCCGCCGGACGGACCGCGGTCGTCCTGGATGGAACCGTGACTTTGGCGGCGGCGCGTTTGGCGGCGGCGATAGCGCCCTTGTGCCGGGAATATCTGGTGGGTTCGCATTTTACCACGGAGAACCAGCAACGTCAGGTCTTGCAGCAACTGGACATGCCGGCGTATCTTCACCTGGACCTGCCCGCCGGGGGCGGGAGGGGCAGCGCGTTGGGAATGCGTCTGATCAAAGCCAGTCTGCATGTGCTTAATGATATGAAAACCTTTGGCGAAGCGGAAGTGGCAGTGGCCCAGGATGGCCCCGGCGCCCTGAAACAACGGCAAGACATCCGGTGATTAACAAAAACATCAGGAAACCTGCGCATCGCGCAGGTTTCTTTTATCAACTGGCGGATGAAAAGGCCCGCTGCTCTTTTAATTCCTCTATATTATAGAAGCGTTGACGGAAGCGGTGATTTGCGATATCGTAATAACGGTACCGAAGGCGAGATATCGGGGGAGGTTCCGTTATGAAAGTGGTATTGTCAACGCTGAATGCGAAATATATTCATTCCTCACTGGCATTGTACTCTTTGGCTAAAGCCGGGGAAAAAGAGAGCCGGAAACTGGCGGTTCGGGAATACAGCATCAATAATTCACTGTTGGAGATCTTGTCGGATTTATTTGGCGAACAGCCAGCGGTGCTGGGACTGGCCTGCTATATATGGAATATAGAAATGATCCTGCCATTGACTGCGATGATCAAAAAAGTATTGCCGGACACCGTGATCGTGCTGGGAGGGCCGGAAGTTTCGGCGGATCCGGCGGCGGCTCTGCAAAGGCAGCCGGGAGTCGATTGCGTCGTGCTGGGTGAAGGAGAGGACATTTGGCGGAATTTACTGGATGTTCTGGAGGCCGGCGCTGACATTGCCGCCGTGAAAGGGCTGGCGGTGCGGCGGGGTCAGGAAATTTTGATCACTGGCGAACCCGGACGGATTCAGCGGTTGGACAGCTTGGAGTTTCCCTACTCGGATGAGGTTATGTCCGCGTTAAAAGATAAAATCATCTATTATGAGAGTTCCCGCGGCTGCCCCTTTTCCTGCCGGTATTGCCTGTCGGGAGCTGCCGGTACGGTTCGATGCCGCAGTCTGGAGCCGGTATGCCGGGAAATGCAGTTTTTCATCCGGCATCAGGTGAAACAGGTGAAATTTGTTGACCGGACGTTTAACGCGGTAAAAAGCCATTATTTCCCGCTGATGCGTTTTTTGGCAAAGCAGGATTGCGATACAAACTTTCATTTTGAAATGGCGGCGGACTTGCTGGATGATGAAGTAGTGGAGTTTCTGGCGGCGGCGCCGGCGGGACGGTTTCAGTTCGAAATTGGCATTCAGTCCACGGCCCTGGACACCTTGCAAGCGATTCAGCGTCACAATCACTGGGAGCGGATTGTCCGCAACGTGGATAAAATACGCGCCTATGACACCATTCATTTGCATCTGGATCTGATTGTGGGATTGCCCCGGGAAACCTGGGCTGATTTTGAACGTTCCTTCAATGATGTGTATTGGCTGCGACCGCATATGCTGCAGATTGGATTCCTGAAGCTGCTGAAAGGTTCGGGAATCAGACAGGATGCGCCGGAATACCAGTATGCGTTTATGTCGGAGGCTCCGTACGAGGTATTGGCCAGCGACGCGATGACCTACGGGGAAATTCGCCGGCTGAAACAGCTGGAAGAAGTGTTTAATCAGGTGTACAACAGCGGTCATTTGACGCAAACCCTCCGTTATCTGGTTTCCTTATGGGGAAATAATCCGTTCCGGTTGTTTCTTGACCTGACGGAATATTGGGAGCGGCAGCGGTTATTTCTGGCGGCGCACAATGCGAAAAAGATTTGCCGGCATTTGCTGGACTATATAGCCGCCAGCCGGCCGGAGGCCGTGGCGCTCCTTCAGGAACTGATGAAATTTGACGCGCTGCTGGACCCGCGGGGAGGCGGACGGCTGGAGTTTCTGCCCTGGAATGAACGCTTTGGCGGCAATGAGCGGGAAGAGGGCCTGAAAAACGGCATCCAGGACCCCTGGCTGGAGGAAAAGAACCTGTTTTGGCGCAACCCGGATATTGTGAAGAAGTATATACCGGATTTCGTATTTTCTTCCTGGAGAGATTTACGGAAAAAGTATCATATTGAAGTGTTTCCCTGGAATATCCCGCAATGGGCGAAAAGCAGTTCCGCAGCGCCGGAGGAAAAAGCGACGGCGGCGCTGTTTGAACAAAGCGCAGGAACCGTCCGGGTGCATTTATTGGCGACAGCCGATTTTGCACCGGGAAAGAAGGAGCAGTTATGAGGTACCGAATGTATTCCGAATACCTGAAGCAGCGTTACGGCGAAAAAGTTTACAAGCTGCCGGTGGCGCTGCCGGTGACCTGCCCTAACCGGGATGGCAGCCTAGGAACCGGCGGCTGTGCTTTTTGCGGCGAAATCGGGGCGGGTTATGAAAATTTGCCGGCGTCGATGGGCGTTCAGGAACAGATTGAAGCGAATAAAGCCCATATTGCGCCAAAATACAATGTCCGTAAATTTATTCCCTACTTCCAAAACTTTAGCAACACCTATCTGCCGCCGGAAGAACTGGATCGCTATTTGCGGGAAGCCTGTCAGCCGGAAGTTGTGGGCATTGCGCTGGCCACCCGGCCGGATTGCATTAATGAGGCCTGTCTGGACGTCCTGGAACAGGTTCGTTCGGACTGCAATGTCGACATTACTTTGGAATTGGGACTTCAGACGGTGAATTATCATACGCTGCGTACCATACAGCGGGGGCACTCCCTGGGGGAATTTCTGGATGCGGTCCTGAGAATACAAAAACGGCGCATCGATATTTGCACCCATTTAATTTTGAACCTTCCCGGCGACGATATGACGGATGTGATTGAGAATGCCAAAGTGATGTCAGCACTGGGGATGCAGCAGGTAAAATTGCATGCGTTGTACATCGTCAAAAATACCCCCATGGCCGAATGGTACCAAAACGGGGAAATATCCATGATCAGCCGGGAAGAATATGTGGAACGGGTGGTGGGGTTTCTTGAGTATCTGCATCCGGATATCGTTATCCAGCGTTTAATCGGCCGGGCGCCGGAAACCAATACCCTGTTTACCAACTGGCAAACCGGCTGGTGGAAAATCAGGGAAATGATCGAACGGGCGCTGGAGGAACGGGATTCATACCAGGGGAAGCAATGCAGCTATTTAAATGGAAAAGCCTTGCGGCGTTTCATATAAAAT
>DATMYQ010000272.1:0-21434 GCA_035560935.1 Patescibacteria group bacterium
GTATAAACGAAAGGTGGTAAGGTGAATGACGTCGTTGCTGGACAGAACAAGAGTGATTAACCGGTTGTTACAAAAGTCGGAAATAGTGGAGTACACAGAAGTTGCTGGCGTACTCAGCAACGTAATGGCTTCGAATGTGTATATTGTTGGCAAAAACGGGAGCCTGTTGGGATATTCATTGCTGGATGACTTTGAGTGTGAGGTTATGCGCGGCAAAGTTCTGTCTCCGGCTCAGTTTCCTGAACGATATGTGGAATGGTTGCTGAAAGTTAATGAAACATCATCAAACATGCGTTTGACGGGTGGCATGTGTACTTTTAGTGAAGGTATGGAGTGCCTCTTTAACGATAAATTTACTACCATTGTTCCTATCCATGGAGTGGGAGAACGGATTGGCACACTGATTGTTGCGAAATTCAGCACTGAATTTACGGACGATGATCTGATTTTGGCGGAATACGGCGCCACGGTTGTCGGTATGGAGATCTTGCGTGACCGCACCGAAAAGATCGAGGAGGAAGCCCGTAAAAAAGCAACCGTGCAAGTTGCGCTGGGAACTTTGTCGTATTCGGAACTGGAAGCGGTAACGCATATCCTTGGTGAACTGGAAGGTAACGAAGGGTTGCTGGTGGCTAGTAAAATTGCGGACAGGGTGGGCATCACCCGATCGGTGATTGTGAATGCGCTGCGTAAGTTTGAGAGCGCGGGAGTCATTGAATCCAAGTCGCTGGGAATGAAAGGGACCTATATTAAAGTACTGAATGAACGATTGATGGATGAGCTAAAAAAACTGAAAAGATAAGGCAATCGGTGTTGCAGACTGCCCTGGTCCCAGGGCGGTCTGTTTTTCTGCTATTTCTACATAGGACGATAGGCCTATTTTTTGTTTGTACCCGTTTCAGCCCTGTATATAAAAGGATTTTCATATACACTGTAGAATAAAACGTGTAGAATAAAGTAAATAAGCTGTTTTTTAAGCGTATCGGCTTGGTTGTCTGACAATCGAACCGATCGGATAAGTTGGGGGTGTAATCATGAATTCCGTTGTTTCCCCGAGCCCGCTTTCAGTTTTGGAGTCGGCGTTGGGAGCTGCTGCTTTACGTCACCGGGTGATTAGCGACAATATTGCCAATGTCAACACACCGGGATTCAAAAAGAGTGAAGTAAATTTTGAACAGCAATTGGATGAAGCTTTGAACGGCGCTGGAAACAAGATGGCCTTGGCGCGGACGCACGAAAAACATCTTCCGTTGATGGAACGACAGATGGGTCCTTCTATTAAGCAGATCACCAATACCAGCATGCGTGTGGATGGGAATAATGTGGATATTGATGCGGAAATGGCCGGTATGGCCAAGAACACAATTTACTACGATGCGTTGACGCAACAAATTCGAAAATATTTTAGCGGACTGCGTTCAGTTATTACCGGAGGACGCTAAATGCTGAAAGGGGATAAGAACAATGGGAATGTTTGGTGCGATTGACACTGCCGGATCTGGAATGACGGCAGAACGGCTGCGCATGGACGTTATTTCTAATAATATCGCCAATGTAAATACGACAAGAACGGCGGAAGGTGGTCCGTATCGGCGACAATTGGTGGTTTTTGCTCCCCGCAGCAGCGGGAAATCGTTTCGACAGACGTTAGAAGGATATACGGAAGCGGGTGAAGGAGTGCGGGCGGTTGGCATCACCAAAGAAACTTCTCCTTTTCGCTTGGTATATGAACCGAATCACCCGGACGCCAACAAAGCCGGATATGTGGAAATGCCGAATGTGAATATTGTTTCGGAGATGGTGGATATGATGACAGCCACACGGGCTTATGAAGCCAATGTGACGGCGGTTAATGCCGCCAAAAGCATGGCGATGAAAGCGTTGGATATTGGAAGCTAGAAGCTCTGTTGAAGGAAAAAGTTGCAGGAGGGTTATGAATGCGGATTGAACCGTTACAGATGACACCGGTAAAGGCAGTTGTTCAGGTTGGTAATATCGCAGGGGATATTGCGGCAAATCCACCTGAGAAATCGTTTGGAGCTTTTTTAACGGATGCGTTGGGACAAGTTAATCAGTTGCAGAATGATTCACGGCAAGCGTCGGTCAACCTGGCAACCGGAAAACTAAATGATATTTCGGAAGTGGCTATTATTTCGGAGAAAGCGTCACTGGCGTTGCAGATGACAATGCAGGTGAGAAATAAAGTGGTGGAATCGTATCAAGAAGTGATGCGGATGCAGGTGTGATTTTGCGCGGGCGTGTACTAGTGTTAAACAATGATATTATTTTTCCGTACTTGAAAGGGTGGAGACCATGAAGGACTGGAAAGAGCGGTCTCTGCGTCTTTGGCAGAAAATCGACAAACGACAAAGGTACATTATTTTCGGAGCGACTGCACTGCTGTTCGTTGCCATTTTAGCGTGGAGCTTTTGGTGGGGCAGCCGTCCGGATAATGTGCCTTTGTTTACGGGATTGGAAGCCAAGGATGCAGGTGAAATTGCCGCTAAGCTTAAGGAAACAAAAGTTCCTTATGAAATCAGCAATAATGGCACGGCGATTATGGTTTCTGCCAAAGATGTGCACCGGATTCGGCTGGAACTGGCGAATCAGGGATTGCCGCGAGGCAGTAAAGGTTTTGAAATTTTTGATCAGACCAAATTTGGCGTAACCGAATTTCAGAACAAGGTGTATTTACTACAGGCGATACAGGGCGAATTGACCCGCACCATTGAACAAATGGCCGAAGTCGAAAAAGCCCGGGTTCATATTGTTTTGCCGGAAGATAGTCTGTACAAGAAGAATGAAAAAGCAGCGACCGCTTCTATTATGCTGAAATTGCGGATGTCGCCGCAAACAATGAAACCAGTGGAACTCAGCCCGGAACAGGTGAAGGGAATTATAAATTTAGTAGCGCATAGCATTCAGGGGCTGAAGCCGGAGAATGTTACGGTGCTGGATAATTTTGCCCATGTGCTCAACGAAGATGCACCGGATGACCAGCTCAAAGCGGGCAAAGTGACGCTGACGCAACTGGAACTGACCAAAAAAGTCCAGGAGGGGATGCAAAAAGATGTGCAGACTCTTTTGGAACAGGTACTGGGACCAGGCAAAGCGGCCGCCCGGGTGAATGTGGAATTGAATTTTGATCAGCGAACGACTGACCGTCAGGTTTTCGAACCGGTCGTGGATGATAAGGGAATTATCCGCAGCTCGCAGGATATGAATGAGAGCTATAAGGGATCGACTCCGGGACCGGGTGGTGTTCCGGGAACGACGACTAATATTCCCGGTTATGTAACGACTAATAATACGCAATCCAGTTATGAGAAAAAAGAAGTTACCCGCAATTATGAAATTAATGAGACGAAAGAAAAAGTTGTCGCCTCGCCCGGATCTATCCGGCGTTTAACGGTGGCGGTAATTGTTGACGCCAACATGCCGAAGGCGCAGCAGGACAGTATTGCCAAGACAGTGGCTTCGGCTATCGGATTGAATACCAACCGGGGTGATTCCATTGCGGTGGAAGGAATCGCGTTCAATAACGAAGCGGCGGATAAGCAGCGCCAGGAAGAAGACAATATACTGAAACAACAACAACAGGCGTTGTGGCTGAAGATTGCTTTGTTTGGCCTTATCGTCGCCGCGGCGCTGATTATTGCCCGGATTATTGTCCGCCGGCGCCAACAAGAAGAAGATATCGAAGTAATCGGTAATGAGGATCTGGGTGAAGAGGAAGAACAGCCGCCAGAACGTTTGTTAACCAAAGAAGAGAAGACACGTATGGATCAACGCACCTCCATCGAGACGTTGGCTAAAACTAAACCTGATGACGTCGCCCAGCTGTTGAAAGCATGGATCGGCGATGAATAACCGACAAAAGGGGGTGAGTGATTACAATGCAGCCATCCAGTGAACTGACAGGAAAACAAAAAGCAGCCATTCTACTGATTGCACTGGGACCGGAAATCTCGGCGCAAGTCTTAAAACATATGCGTGAGGATGAAATCGAAAAACTCACCCTGGAAATTGCGAATCAACGGAAACTGACGCAGGACCAAAAAGACAAAGTGATGGCGGAATTTCATCAAATGGCATTGGCCAAAGAATTTATTTCCACCGGGGGTCTCGATTATGCGAGAGATATTCTGGAAAAAGCACTGGGATCAGAAAAAGCGGTTTCCATTATTAACCGGTTGACCACCAGCTTGCAAATTCGGCCATTTGATTTTGCCCGTAAAACGGATCCGGGACAATTGTTAAACTTTATTCAAAATGAACATCCGCAGACTATTGCGCTGATTATGGCCTATCTGCAGCCCGAGCAGTCGGCGGCAATCATTTCTTCCTTGCCGTCTGAACGGCAGGTTGACGTGGCGAAACGGATTGCCTTGATGGACCGGACTTCGCCGGATGTCATCCGGGATGTGGAACGGATTTTGGAACGGAAATTGTCAGCATTGGTGAATCAGGACTTTACCGACGCCGGTGGCGTTGATTCCGTGGTTGAGGTGTTGAACCGCGTTGACCGGACGACAGAGCGTACGATTATTGAAAACCTGGAAGTGCAGAATCCGGAGTTGGCGGAAGAAATTAAGAAGCGGATGTTTGTCTTCGAAGACATTGTTCTTTTGGACGACCGTTCCCTGCAGTTGGTTCTGCGGGAAATTGAATCGAAGGATCTGGCTTTGGCACTGAAGGCTTCTTCCACGGAAGTATCGGAAAAAGTTTACAAAAACATGTCCAAACGGGCATCGGAGATGTTGCGGGAAGAAATCGAATTTATGGGGCCGGTTCGTATCCGTGATGTAGAAGAAGCACAGCAAAAAATAGTGAATGTTATCCGTCGCCTCGAAGAATCGGGTGAAATAATCGTTTCTCGTGGTAAAGGAGACGAGGTCATTGTTTAGGATCATAAAAGATGCCTCGATGCAGGATACGCCGGTTTTGATTGACAACGAAATTTTCACGGAACCGGAAGAAGAATGTTGTGAGGAAGAGCCGGAACTGGTAGAAGAACCTGTTATTGAAGAAGAGCCTGTGGCAGTGATTGACTGGGAGGAAATTCAGCGCCAGGCGGATGAAGTACTTGCTGACGCCAAAACTCGGGCGGAACAGGAGTTAAATGCCGCCCGGGCGCAAGTGGAAGAAATCAAGAAAACAGCGCATGGCGAAGGCTATAAGAAAGGTTTTGACGAAGGGAAACAAGAGGGACTGACAACCGGGAAAAATGAAGGAATGACCCTGGGACGCGAAGAAGGTATCCAACAGGGACGACAACAGGCACTGGAGGAAATGCAGGAAAACCTCGCGGCGGCTGCGGAAAAGTCCCAGTATATGCTGGAAATGGCCCGGGAGCAAGTGTATGAAATGCTGGCCACGGCTGAACCGCACATCGTGGAAATTGCCGTGGCGGTTGCCAGTAAAGTGGTGGCCAGGGAGATTGAAGAGAATCCCATGATGATTCTACCCATTGTCCGCAAGGCAGTGGAAAAGGTGAAAGACCAGGAGACCGTAAGTATTCGGGTGAATCCACAGGACTTTGACATGGTGTTGATGGCGAAAAAAGAGCTACAGGTCATGATCGGTCGAGAACAGGCGCTAACGCTGGCTGCTGACAATACAATTTCACCAGGGGGCTGTGTGATTGATACCTCCAATGGTACGGTGGACGCCCGGCTGGACACACAGTTTGAAATGATTCGGAAAGCGTTGACGGAAGTATTGCCATGACAGATAACACATTTTCTCCAGATAAATACATCAAGGCTATTCGGGCCGCGGATACCATGAAACTGAATGGGCGAATCACGCAAATCATTGGCCTGGTGATTGAATCCCAAGGCCCCAGCGTAAACCTGAATGAACTCTGCTTTATCTATCCTCGTGCGGCTGGTGCCGTGATTCCGGCCAAGGTGGTTGGCTTTCGCCAAAACAGGGTATTGCTGATGCCGATCGGTGAAATGTCGGGCATTGGTCCGGGGTGTGAGGTAGTGTCTTCCCATCAGACATTGAAAGTGGGGGTGGGCCGTCAGTTGCTGGGACGGATATTGGATGGTCTGGGAAATCCTATTGATGGAAAAGGCCCGCTAATGGCCAATGTATATTATCCTTTACACGAGACGCCACCGCCTCCTCTGGCCAGAAGGCGGATTACGGACCGCTTGGCGGTAGGCGTGCGGGCCATTGACAGTGTGTTGACTTTGGGACGGGGCCAACGGGTGGGTATTATGGCCGGTAGCGGAGTGGGTAAAAGCACTTTGCTGGGAATGGTCGCCCGCAATACCGAAGCGGATATCAGTGTCATTGCGCTGGTAGGTGAACGGGGACGCGAAGTCAGGGAGTTTATTGAAAGAGACTTGGGCGAGGAAGGCCTGAAACGATCGGTCGTGGTGGTGGCAACATCCGATCAGCCGGCGCTGGTACGTATCAAGGGAGCATTGACGGCCACCGCCATTGCGGAATATTTCCGGGATCAGGGTATGGACGTCATGCTGATGATGGATTCGGTGACCCGTTTTGCCATGGCGCAACGGGAAGTCGGACTGACGGTCGGAGAGCCGCCAGCCACCCGTGGATATACGCCTTCGGTATTTGCCATGTTACCGAAACTGCTGGAACGTTCCGGTACGGGGTCCCGGGGCTCCATTACCGGTATTTATACCGTACTGGTGGATGGTGATGATATGAATGAGCCGATTGCGGATGCGGTGCGCAGTATCCTGGATGGACACATAGTACTTTCGCGGGGATTGGCCGCTCAGAACCATTATCCGGCTATTGACGTGCTAGGCAGCGTCAGCCGTGTCATGCTGGACATAGTCCCGAAAGCTCATTGGCAGGCGGCGCAACAGTTGCGCAATCTGCTGGCCACTTACCGGGAAGCGGAAGATCTGATTAATATTGGCGCCTATGCCCATGGAAGCAACGTCCAAATTGATCAGGCGATTCGCAGGATAGAAGGTGTGAAGGCATTTTTGCGGCAGGATGTGGAAGAAAATACGCCATACAATGATACTATGCGTCTGCTGGTGAAAGTGGTCTCTGATGAGAAGCAACAGTAAAAAAACAAACGAGATGAGATAAGCCGTGAAACGATTTCGGTTTCGTCTGGAAACTTTATTGAAATTTCGTAAGCTCCAGGAAGAACAGGCACAGTTGCGCCTGGCTAAAGCAGAAGATGTTTTGCGTCGGGAGCGGGAACGCTTGACTGTTTTGGAACAAAACCAGACAGTGAATACTGACATTTTACGACAATGTCAGCAAGAGGGTTCAACCGTTGAAATTCTTAAGTTGTATCAGGTTTACCTCGATAAAATAAAGAGAGATATTAGTGCGCAAAAAAGTGTCATCGCCAAGGCGGAGCAACAGCGTCAAGAGTGTTTGAAAGCGCTGGAAGAAGCGATGAAAAAACGCAAGTTGGTTGAAAATTTGAAGGAACGGCGACGCTTGCAGCATGAACTGGAAGAACTGAGCGAAGAGCAGAAATTGCTGGACGAAATGGGAATTCAACTTTTTATACGTGAGAAGTAGGTGACGTGAATGACGCTGGGACAGGGACCGGAAGCTATTAATCAAATCATGGGAAGGATCCGTTCGATAGAGCAGCGGTTTGGGAATACGGATTATCGATTGCCGGACGAAAAGTTTGATTCGGTTTTGGCGAGCAAAACGTCTACATCTGCCGGCGGAACAACCGTTGCCGGACGGACAGAACGGACAACCGTCAGTGCTGATGAGACGGGGATTGCCGGTATGGTTTACCGGACGGCGGAGAAATATGGTGTGGATCCTAAACTGGCTTTGGCCGTGGCCAAAACGGAATCCGGACTGCAAAAAGACGTTGTGTCCTCCGCCGGGGCGGTGGGTGTGATGCAGTTAATGCCGGATACGGCCCGTTCATTAGGCGTGAAAAACATTAATGATCCTCAGGAGAATATTGAAGGTGGAGTTAAATACATCAAACAAATGCTAGGCCGGTTTCAAGGTGACGTACCCAAAGCGTTGGCAGCATATAATGCCGGACCGGCGGCGGTGGAAAGCTATCAGGGAATACCGCCGTATCAGGAGACGCAAGAATATGTGAATAAAATCCTGTCCCTGGTTCGTTAATTTCAAAAAGGCGGGAATATATTATGGCGGACAGCAAGACAAAAAATAAAACCGGGGCTGCGAAATCCGGCGAAGGACAACAAGGATCCCCCGAAAAAACAACCTCGCGGCGGTGGCTGAAGATTGTCGCTATTCTTTTTCTTTTAATGGTTTTGGTCAGTGTGGGCTTTTTAGCCGGCATCTTTTTAAAAGTTATTGATATGCAGAAAATAGCCAGTGATTATCCGGTTGTAGGAAAGTTTTTTCCGAAGCCTAAAATGAACTTCGAACCGGTGGATTTGGCGCCGGATATTACCCCGATTCCTCCCATTGCGCCGCCCAAGTCCTCCGTGGAGCAACCGGCGCCGCTACCACCGGTTCAACCGGGAATGCTGACGAAAGAAGATATCGAAAAACAGGAAAAAATCCGCAAACAAGAAGAAGCCAAACGAATTGGCAAACTGGCGAAACTGTATGCGGAGATGAAACCGGATGAGGCCGTTGTTATACTGAAAGAGTTGGATGACAATACGGTTATACAAATTCTGGAGCGCCTTGAAGAAAGCCAATCGGCGAAGATCCTCAGCCTGTTTGATCCCAAGCGGGCGGCAAAGATCAGTGATGATATACTTAAAGGCAATACAAAGCCTCTTAGCCTTTAGTGTATTATAAATAGTAGGTACCGCATCAGCGGTGAAAGGAGGTGAAAAAGTATGGCAAATATTTCTTCCAATTTTTCATTCGGGAGTGTTGAGACAAGATCCGTGTCGCCCGACAATCTTTTTTCTGCCCGGGCAACAGTGAAACCGAATGGCAAAAGCCGGGAAGGTTTTGGGAAAGTTTTTGATCAGACCGTGAAACAGAACGAACAGGAAACGGCTGCGGAAACGCCGAATGAATCTTCGGAAACGGCTGAAAGTGATCAGTTGACAGTGGTGGCGGAGAATCCGCCGGCAAAATCTGACCAGGATGTTCAAGAAAAATCGATCGCACAGAATGGGGAAGGTCAGCAGGCGGCTGATACTGATAGTGAGACTCCGGTTGCCGTTGCTCCGGTTAAGAAGGTTCCTGCTGAAGCAGTGACCGTGAACAGCCAGTCCGTTCTTGCGGCATTGTTGCTGCAACAGCCGGTGGCGGCGAATATTCCTCCACAAGGAGAAGGCGACCAGATAACGATTCCGGCGGTAACTGTTGCCGGTGAAGGCGAGAACGTTTCCAAAGTAAACGCTAATGTGCTGACACCGGTCGCTAATACGCTGGCGCAGGTTAACGTTAATGTGCTGACGCAGGTTAATAGCAATGCCGCCGCAGAGTTGCCGGCAGAGCCGGGGTCCCTTCCAATACCGCCTGAAGTTCAAGTGGTGCAGCCAACAACAGGCCTTCAGCCAGATACTATATCCGGAGCACAAAATGTGTTGCCTGATGTGCAGACAACGCTGACCGCACAACATGCACCCAAATTACCGTTTGCAGTAACGGAAGAAACAAAAGTTTCTTTTCCGGAGATGCCAGTCGTTGCAACAGTAACAAATGAAGCTGCAAATTTGGGTAAAGCAGTCAATATTCCTTCTAACGCCGCAGTTGCGGCTTACGGATTGCGTGTTGACGGGCAGCAAAAGCAAGCAACTGAGTCGACGGTAGTGCCTGCTAGCGGAAAAGCCAATGATTTATCTGCAGCATCCGAAACGCTTCCATTGCCCAATGTAGTTATAGCTGAGCCGGCAAAAACACCGGAATTCGCAACAGTGAATCAACAAACGGCGCAGGTAACCAGCAGACAACAGCAAGCCGGGAAAGTGATTCCGGTTTCGAAAGAAGACCAGAAGTTATCGGGTACACCGAAAGAATCGGTGACAACCCCGGAATCTGGCAATGTGGTGAATATAGAAGCTGTCAGAGCCGGAAAAGAAAGTGCCGCAGGCACGAATCAGGAAAAAGCATCGAAGTTTTCTTTTTCCCGCAATGCGGATGTGCCCAAGGAAGCGGATACAGAATCAGTACAGAAAAGTGTTGAATTTTCGATTTTGGGGCAGAGTATGGGACAAGTCGGTGAAACGGTTTTGTCACAGACGACGCGGGATATTTCGGCAGTAGCTTCAGTAGTGGCGACTGCACCCCAGACCACTCCAACGATCGCTACAGCTGAACAACCGCTTACGGCGCCTTTTTACCCGCCGGCAGACTCTTCCGATGTTCTGGGACAGATTGTTGAAAATGCCCGACTGATTAATGCGACCGATAAAACCGAGATGGTCATTCAGTTAAAGCCGGAGCATCTGGGAGAACTGACGATTAAAGTGCATGTTTCAGGAGGAATTGTCAACGCATCATTCCATTCCGGTAATTCGGATGTCAGAGGAATTCTGGAAGCGTCGCTGCCGCAATTAAAGCAGGACTTGGCCAACCAGGGCATTAAAGTCGATAATGTGGACATTCAGACAAGCCTGGAACAATACACACCGAATCAGCATCAGGGACAATGGAGCCATTCTTCGGGCCAGTCCCAGAAGAACCAACAGAACATGGATGGCGCGAATGATTTGGAGGACATGGAAATACCGGCGACGGATGCGGCTGGAATAAACCGCTCTGTTGATGGTGTGGACTACCGGGCCTGAGCGGTCTGAAAAGAAAGGAGCGAGAAAAGTATGTCAACAGTTAATTCAATTAGTACCACGGCGGGTCTTACCGGTTCTTCGAGTACGAAGAAAACCGGTGATGCGGATTTAGACAAAAATTCGTTTTTGAAATTGCTGACAACCCAGCTGAAATATCAGGATCCGCTGAAACCAGCGGATGACACGACGTTTATTGCCCAGTTGGCGCAGTTTTCCTCGTTGGAGCAAATGCAGAATATGAGCAGTTCGTTAGCTTCATCGCAAGCGGCCGGATGGCTGGGGAAGATTGTCACCTGGTCGGAGACTGACTCGGCAGGAAAGACAACGGAAAATTCTGGAGTGGTCACTGCACTGAAAATTGATGGGAACAAAACACAGATTGTTGTTAATGGACAGGCAATTGATGCTGATAAAGTGACAAATGTAAATCAGACGGCCACAGTGGTGACCGACAGTAATTCCACAAGCATCTTTAATGCACAGCTTACGTCGCTGATTGGCAAAACAATTACATGGCAAGAAGTAACAAAAGATTCCAGCGGTAATACCGTGACGGATTCCAGTGGTAACGCCGTGACTACAGAAAAAAGCGGAGTTGTTACATCCATTAAGTTTACCAGTGGAAATGCAAATGTAATGGTGGGAAGCACAGCTGTTGATCCACAGTATATTGTAGGGATACAGTGATGATTTCTAAAAGACGCAAATTGGAATGAAAGGCGCAGAAACAGGAGGTGACGCGCCATGACCGACAAACTTACCGGTGTTCAGCCCTATCAACCCCAGTTGCTGAATATCAACCGAGTTCCCGTTGTGTCAACGAACAATTCCCCCGGCAAAGCTTCGTCGAGCTCGCAAGGATCGTTTGCTGCCGCATTGCAGCAGGAATTAACCGGAGTAAAATTTTCCCAGCATGCGTTGCAACGATTGCAGGCACGCAACCTGGAACTGAATAACGAACAACTGGGGAAACTGAGCGAGGCCATTGACAAAGCAGCGCTGAAAGGTGCCAAAGAATCTCTGGTAGTCATGAATGATTTGGCTTTAGTGGTCAGTATAAAAAATCGAACTGTAATTACGGCAATGGATACCCAGGCGATGAAAGACAATGTAGTGACCAATATTGATAGCGCGGTGATTGTATAAGCTGGACCTCTCCAGAGGAAGCTTCAGCTGCCGAATGATTGAAGCAGCTAAGCCGCGCAAATCCTTACTCAATAAAAATAGTGGAGAGGATGAATGAATTATGATGCGTTCCTTGTATTCCGGCGTGGCCGGTTTGCGCAACCATCAAACCAGAATGGACGTGGTCGGCAACAACGTGGCCAACGTCAACACTATCGGATTTAAAGCTTCACGGGTGAACTTCCAGGCTATGCTCAGCCAGACATTGTCAGGTGCGTCTGCTGGCAACAATGCCCGCGGCGGCACCAACCCCATGCAGGTTGGATTAGGTATGTCGGTAGCCAGCATCGGAACTAATTTCGATGCATCATCGTTGCAGAGTACCGGGTTATACACTGATGTAGCCTTGACCGGTCCCGGTTTCTTTGTAGTTGGCGAAACCAATGCTCAGGGAGGGATGAACCAGTATTTTACCCGGGCCGGAAATTTCACTTTCGATAATCAGGGGTATTATGGCGTTCCCGGATCTGGGATGAAAGTGTTGGGTTGGAATGCGGATGCGGACGGGGTTATTGACACCACATTATCGGATCCCACCGCGATTCAGATCACGGCGGACAAAGAAAATATGCCAGCGAAAGCCACCACAGAATTAAACTTCAAAGGAAATGTGTCTAGCGATGATCCGATTGCACAGCAGACGGCCCGGGAAATCTACGATTCTCTGGGGATTGCGCATAAAGTTAACAGCAATATTTTCCGAGTGGATGACAGCACGTGGCTGGTCAAGTTTTCTTTAAATGACGCTATCAGCACGGCTACCAGTACTGCAGCGATTACGGTGACCGGTGGCTGGCAGGAAGTTACTTTTGATAACTATGGTAAATTCCAAGGTGCAAAAACGTTAAGTACCCCTCCTTCCACGAGCGCTGGTGCGACAGCCATCACCATTCCCAATCTACAGTTGGATTTGAATGCCAAAGCTCACTCGCAGTGTTATACCTATCTTGATTCAAATAACGACCCCATGAGTTATAAAGTCACCTATACAAACACGGGAACAAGCACCAGTCCATATACTTGGACTTATTCCGTACTACGGACCGGTGTCAGCGGAGAGACTGCTTCTACAGGTACCGTGGTTTGGGATACTGCTGCCTCCACATACAACTTTACGCCACCGCTAGTGATGGGTACAGTCACTGCTACTATCACGGCTTTTACCGCACCCGTGGCTGACAGGTTTGTCGCTACGGCAACTCCGATGGCTTATTCAGCGAGTGGGACATTAGATCCTGTTACTTTTACTTTTGCAGGTGGTAAGGCTCAGCCGTTGAGCATTAACTTAAAATATGGGTCCGTCACTCAGTATGGGGGCGACACTAGTTTTGCCGCTGGCGATCAAAATGGCTATGAGGCTGGGGCGCGGGAGTCAATGTCTATTTCCCAGGATGGAACCATTGTTGGATCTTATTCCAACGGCCAACTTCGCAATCTGGGGCAGATTGCTGTAGCCAACTTCACCAATCCTGGCGGCTTAGAAAAAGTGAACGAAACGATGTACACTAAGTCCAGTAACTCTGGACCGGCATTGGTTGGAACTGTAGGTCAGAATGGGACGAAAACGATTCAGGGTTCGGCACTGGAAATGTCCAGTGTGGACATGAGCACTGAATTCAGTGATATGATCGTCACTCAGCGCGGCTTCCAGGCCAACTCCAAGATCATTACTACAACGGATGAAATGTTGGAACTGCTGGCGAATTTAAAACGATAAAATTGCGGAAATGAATATGGGGTGAGGGGGAGTAACATCCCCCTCGCAACATGATAAAGGGGTATGTGTATATGATCAAAGTATCCAGATTAAGAGCGCAGGACAAGGCATTGGTTTTAAATGCAGAACTGATTGAAACGATTGAGGAAACGCCGGACACCGTGATTACCTTACATACCGGAAAAAAGCTAATTGTCGAAGAAAGTATGGATGAAGTACTCCGCAGAGTGATTGAATACAAACGGGCGATTTTCAGCAAAATGTTATGAGCAGACCATAATAAAAAATAAGTATGAATATATTCTTATGGTTGTGGCAGGTGATACCCCGGAGGTTGTCGAAAAGAACAAGGGATTTTTAAGTTTCCGGCTGTTTGTTCACCTGTCTGCCAGGGTTAAAATATATACTGTCAGTTCGAGATTACCGCATGATTTAATACGGTCGAAAGACGAATTTGGGCTTATGCTTTAGAGAATACTTTTTGGAGGTGCGATCGTGGCCGACGAAGAAAAAACGGGAAAAAAGTTTCCGATGGTTTTGATAGTGGCACTCATTGTAACGGGATTGATATTGGCAGGCGGTATTTCCTATTTTATTGCGATGAAGGTGATTGCGGACAAAGCGGCAGCGCCCCCTGTCAAGACGGCGCATGACCCGGGTGTTTTTATAAAACTGGGAGATCCTAAAGAAGGACTGGTACTCAATATTGGCGGTATCAACAGCGGACGCTTTCTAAAAGTAGGTCTGATTGTTGAGTTGAAGCCGGATAAAAAAAGCACCGCTGCCGGCGGCAAAGGACCTTCTCCGGAAGAAACGAAGATTTTAGATACCGTGGTGTATGTGTTGCGTTCGCAGAAGATGGAGGATTTTGACCCGAGCCGACAGGAACAGTTGAAAGAAGTGCTGAAGAACGAAATCGGCAAAGTGATTGGCGAAGACAGGGTCTTGGACATCTATATCACCAATTTTGTTTTACAGTAGCCGGGGTAAGTTTAATTTAGTATAATAAATTTGATCCTTTAATGCAGCGGAGAATGGTTTCGCCAATGGAAGGGGGGGGGATTTTGGCAGGAGATGTATTATCTCAATCCGAAATAGATGAGCTGTTGTCTGCGTTATCCACAGGAGTTGTTACCGCTGAGGATATCAAAACGGAGCAAAAACAGCGTAAGATCAAACTGTATGATTTCAAACGCCCGGATAAATTTTCTAAAGATCAGATTCGTACGATGTACATGATACATGAAAATTTTGCGCGGCTGATCAATACGTATCTTTCGGCGCACCTGCGGACTCTGGTGCATATCGACGTGGCTTCAGTAGACCAGTTAACGTATGAGGAATTTGTTCGGTCATTGCCGAATCCCAGTGTGATTACGATTTTTCAGATGAGGCCATTAAAAGGCAATGCGATTCTGGAATTGAATCCTAATATTGTGTTATCGATTATTGATCGTCTGTTTGGCGGACCGGGGTTACCACCGCCCAAACCGCGCAGTTTGACCGATATTGAGGAAGCGATTGTGCGGCGGCTGTTGGGAAAAATGCTGGAAAGCTTTCAGGATGCCTGGAAACAAGTAGTGACCATCGAACCGCGAATGGATACGGTGGAAACCAATCCGCAGTTTGCGCAGATTGTTCCGCCGAATGACATGGTGGCGTTGATTACGCTACAGGCAAAGATTGGACAAGCGGAAGGTTTTATCAATATTTGTATACCTTATTTGGTGCTTGAGCCGATCATGCCAAAGCTGACCACAACCTTCTGGGTTGCTTCTTCGGTAACAAAGGAGTCCTCGCCCGAGAGCATGCAGTTACTGCAGCGTCGTTTGGAAAGAACGAAGATACCGGTTGTGGTTAATATGGGTAAGGTAATGGTCACAGTCCAGGAACTCTTGGGAGTAGTGCCTGGCGATGTATTGCAATTAGATACTCGGACTGAGGACGACTTAAGTGTCATCATTGGGCACCGGGAAAAGTTTAAATGCAAACCGGGCTTGTCAGGGAATAAAATGGCGGTGCAAGTGACGAGACTGGCTTCCGAAGGAGATGATAATTATGAGTGATGGTTTTTTGTCCCAGGAGGAAATTGATGCGTTGTTACGGGGGGATCCGGCGTCGGCACCGGGCGAAGAGGCAAGTGCAGCGACGGATTTAACTGATTTAGAAAAAGATGCACTCGGTGAAATAGGAAATATTTCCATGGGGACGGCGGCTACGACTCTGTCCATTTTGTTGGGTAAGCGGGTTTCGATCACGACGCCCCGGGTTACTGTCACGACATTGAATCAGATTAAAAATCAGTATCCGCTGCCGTATTTGATTGTGGAAGTGGGCTACACGCAGGGGCTTCTGGGAACTAATTTGCTGGCGATGCGCGAGCAGGATGCCCTCATTATTGCGGATTTGATGATGGGTAACGATGGAACGAATCCGCCGGCCACGATTAATGAATTGTATATGAGTGCAGTTACCGAGGCGATGAACCAGATGATGGGTTCCACGGCCACATCGATTTCGACGATTTTCAAGAAGAAAGTGGATATAGCGCCACCCACGGCGAATTTAGTCGATTTTGCCACTACGGCCACGATCACGGATTTGGCGTCGGCGGAGGAGCCAGTTGTCAGAGTGGCTTTCCGCATTGAAGTAGAGGATTTGATTGACAGCGAGATTATGCAGATTGTATCCTATGAGGTGGCCAAAGAAATGGTGGAAAATTTATTGAACTCCGTGCAACCTGCCAGTGCACCGGCTGCACCTCCGCAAGTGAATGCTCCCGCCGCCCCGGCAGCTCCGGCTGCTGCTGCTGCTGCTCCGGCTGCCGCTTATTCACAACCTGTGGCTGCGGCGCCGCGAATGAATCAGAATGTGACGGTTCAACCGGCTCAATTTGCACCAATTCGACCAGTAATGTCGCCGGTGCAGGATGCCAACCTGGCCCTGATTATGGATGTTCCATTAGAGATTACAGTGGAATTAGGCCGGACAAAGAAGTTAATTCGTGATATTTTGGAATTGGGAACCGGTTCGGTGATTGAACTAGATAAACTGGCGGGAGAACCGGTGGATATTTTGGTGAATGGAAAGTTAATCGCCAAAGGCGAAGTTGTAGTAATTGATGAGAACTTTGGTGTCAGGATTACTGATATTATTAGCCCCATGGAACGGTTGACCACTTTGCAGTAAGACCAGTCCAAGAGGCGTGTGAGGGCTTTACCAGCAGGTGGAGTCAAATAATTTGATGAATGGAGAGATCTGTTGATGGCTACCAGAGTTTTGATTGTTGACGATGCGGCATTTATGCGAATGATGATTAAAGACATTTTAGGTAAAAATGGTTATGAAATTGTGGGTGAGGCTGAGAATGGTCTGAAAGCAGTGGAAAGATGGCAGGAACTACGCCCGGATTTGACGACAATGGATATCACGATGCCAGAAATGGACGGGATTACCGCTGTGAAAGAAATTAAAAAAATTGATGCTGCCGCGAAAATTATTATGTGTAGTGCAATGGGACAACAGGCAATGGTTATTGAAGCGATTCAGTCGGGCGCACGTGACTTTATTGTTAAGCCTTTTCAGCCGGACCGGGTGCTGGAAGCGGTGCGTAAAGCTGTTGGGTAAGAAGAGCTGGAGAACCTATGGACGATGGATGATTTTGTTGATAGGTTTTGCTTTGGGTTACTTGTGCATGGGCTCCGAATTTGTTGCCGCCAATGACCCTAGCGTCCCTTATTTAAAGTACCAGGAACCGCAGCCGGCCACAACTTCCTGGTTATCTACCGGAGTTTATATTTTTTCCTTATTAGCGACGTTTACCTTGATTTTGGGATTGGCATACTTTGCTTCGCGCTTTTTGGGGCATAAATTTTCTCAGAATATGGGCTTGGGCGATAGCACGATTCTTTCCACACTGATACTTGGGCCTAACCGTGCGGTATACGTGGTGGAAATTGCTGGGAAAATACTGGTTTTAGGAGTTACGGAACAGCAGATCACCCTTTTGCAGGAGATTCATTCGGTTGAGGAAATTGCGAAGCTGCGAGCGAAAAATAATTCTTCCCTTACAGAACCCTTTCATAGTGTTTTTCGGCAGCAACTGGCTTCACTGCAGCAGATGACCAATAAGTTTCCTGCCGTTTTTGGCACGAACAGTTCTGCTGAGCGGGAACGCTCGGATACGCAAGAGAAGAGGTAACGGCAGGTGTCCAGATTGATGGCGTTTGTACGGTTTTTAAAACTTACAGGATGGTTAGCTTTGTTAGGAGTAGCTATTCCGGCAGTGGTATCAGCTGCTCCTTTACTGCCCGTCCCTAATGTAAATATTGGTGTGGAAGCGGCGAACTCTCCTCAGGATGTTGCGCTCAGTATGCAGGTGCTATTTTTGCTGACGGTTTTAACGCTGGCGCCGTCTATCCTGATTATGATGACATCGTTTACCCGGATTATTGTGGTACTGTCATTTCTTCGCAGCGCACTGGCGACGCAACAAATGCCTCCTAACCAGGTGCTGGTGGGATTGGCGCTGTTCCTGACGTTTTTTACCATGTCGCCATACTGGGAACAAACGAATAAAACCGCGCTTCAACCGTATTTGGCAGGGACTATCAGCCAAGAGGCAGCCATGACGGAAGGCTTGAAACCAATCCGGGAGTTCATGTTTAAACAAACCAGAGAAAATGATTTGGCGTTGTTTGTTAATATTTCCGAAGCGCCCCGTCCCAACTCACAGGAAGAAGTGCCGACGACAGTACTGATTCCTGCTTTTATTATTAGTGAGTTGAAAACCGCGTTTCAGATTGGTTTTCTGATT
This sequence comes from Patescibacteria group bacterium, assembly GCA_035560935.1. Classification (GTDB taxonomy): domain Bacteria; phylum Bacillota; class Negativicutes; order Sporomusales; family Sporomusaceae; genus DATMYQ01. Next base: position 18,425 of record DATMYQ010000272.1, read on the forward strand.
TATATCCCGTTTATTGTCATCGACATGGTGGTTGCCAGTACATTGATGGCAATGGGTATGATGATGGTGCCGCCGGTGATGATTTCACTGCCCTTTAAAATTTTACTGTTTATTCTTGTGGATGGCTGGCACTTGGTCATCCGTTCCCTGATGACCAGTTTTTATTAAGGTTAAGGAGTTTTGCGCATGTCAGGTGATTTTGCAATCCAGATTGGGCGAGAGGCTTTGGCCATGGTGATGTTGGCTTCGGCGCCCATGCTTGGTCTGGGTCTGATCGTCGGGATTTTGGTCAGTGTGTTTCAGGCGACCACGCAGATTCAGGAACAGTCGCTGGCGTTTATCCCCAAGATTATTGCGGTGTTTGTGGCGATTTTGATTTTTGGACCTTGGATGCTCAGCATTATGGTCGATTATGCCCGGGAAATTTTTTTGATGCTTCCTCAAGTGATTCGGTAAGGTCGGCAGGTGAACGGTTATTGATTTAGCAGCAGTGATACAGGGGCAGCTCGGCTTTTTTCTGTTGATATTCGCACGGATGAGCGGCTTGTTTACTATGACGCCGATTTTTGGCGCGCAAAATGTGCCGATTTATATTAAAGCCGGGTTGGCTTTACTGATGTCTTATATTTTGTTTCCGTTATTGGCGCAACCGGAAACCGGGGTACCCATGAACAATTTTATCGCCTATGCTTTTCTGGTGATCTGTGAGTTTTTGGTGGGTCTAATCTTTGGTTTTGCCGCGTCGCTGATTTTTGCCAGCGTGCAGATGACCGGCCATCTGCTGGATACACAAATTGGTTTTGGCATGGTGAATGTGATTGATCCGCAGTTTGGTCAGCAGGTTCCGTTGATTGGCAATTTTAAATATATCTTGGCCCTATTGATTTTCTTAACTACGAATGGTCATCATGTGCTGCTTTCGGCGTTCTTATCCAGTTTTAAAATGATTCCCATTACTCATGTCGTCTATCATGCCAATGCATTGGCCAGCATTATCACGGATATGGTGATTAATACCTTTGTTATCGCCCTGAAAATCAGTTTACCGGTGCTGGTGTCCTTGTTGCTGACAGATATTGCGCTGGGGATTCTGTCGCGGACCATGCCGCAGATGAATATTTTTGTGGTGGGGATACCGGGAAAGATTATTGTGGGACTTTTCGTATTGTCAATGGCGTTGCCTTTTTATGTGGCGTTTTTGGAGGTCGTTTTCAATGGCATGTTCCGGGATATTTTCCGCCTCTTGTCCAGCTTTCAGCAATAGACAGCATTGTCAGAGAGAGTCAGAGGATCTCTGTCGCTTGAACCACTTTGATTTACAGTTGTTTAGCTCGGAAAAGACGGAAGAGCCGACAGCGAAAAAGAAAGAAGACTCGCGTAAAAAAGGGCAGGTTGCCAAGAGTGTCGAAATTAGTGCGGTGTTTGTACTGTTTGCCGCGTTTGCCGCGTTGAAGGTGTCGGGACCGACCATTTATGAAGAGCTGTCTCGCTATATGACCTATTCGTTTTCCCATTTATTGTCTGGTGACTTTACGATTCAGTTTATTTATACGCAGGTGTTGGTGTTTACCATCATATTCATGAAAGTGATGTTGCCGGTACTGTTGGCGGTTGTAGTTGCCTCGCTGGCGGCTAATTATATGCAAGTGGGCTTTATTTTCTCACCGGACGTTTTAATGCCGGATTTTAGCAAAATGAATCCAATTAACGGTCTCCAGAGAATGTTTTCCCTGCGATCACTGGCGGAACTCTTTAAGTCGATGTACAAGGTTGTTTTAGTCAGTTATTTTGTCTATCGGTTTGGGGTTAGCGAAACGATGCAAATTCCCAAGTTGGTTAATGCCGAATTAATCGATTCGTTGCGTTTGACCGGGGCGATGGTGATTGACCTGGCGTTTCAGATTATTGCTGTTTTGCTGGTTTTGGCCGTGTTGGACTATTCCTATCAATGGTGGCAGAACAACGAAGACATGAAAATGTCCAAAGACGAAGTGAAGGAAGAATACAAACAAACAGAAGGACATCCGGAAATTAAACGAAAAATTAAGGAACGCCAGCGAGCGCTGGCGATGCAGCGCATGATGCAGGAAATACCCAAGGCGGATGTAGTGGTGACCAATCCCACTCATTTTGCGGTGGCTTTGCGTTATGACAAAGAAATGTCGGCACCGGTGGTGGTGGCCAAGGGTCAGGATTATGTGGCGCTGAGAATCAAGGAACAGGCCAAAAAACATCAGATCACGATTGTTGAAAATAAATCATTAGCACGGACGCTGTACGCGACGGTGGAAGTCGGCAGTGTCATACCGGTAGAATTATACCAGGCGGTTGCCGAAGTGTTAGCTTATGTGTATCGCTTAAAAAAACGCCTGTCATAGTAAGCAGTTTGGCAGATAAGGGGAGAAAAAGCATTGACTCTGCAAGAAGCCATTATTTCCCGTATAATAAGAAATAGCGACATCATTGTTGCCGTCGCCATTATTACCATTGTTATTATGATGATTATTCCGTTACCAACGGTATTGTTGGATTTGTTTCTGACACTCAATATTACGGTGGCGTTGACGATTGTGCTGATTTCTATTTACAACACGGAACCGTTGCAGTTTTCCGTATTTCCCTCGTTATTGCTGGTTACCACTTTGTTTCGGCTGTCGTTGAACGTTTCTTCAACCCGGCTCATTCTGCTGGATGGATACGCCGGCGAAGTTATTATGGCGTTTGGCAATTTTGTTGTTGGCGGCAACGCGGTGGTTGGTTTTATCGTTTTCGTTATTTTGATCATCATCCAGTTTATTGTTATCACCCGTGGCGCCGAACGGGTAGCGGAAGTAGCGGCCCGTTTCACCCTGGACGCGATGCCTGGTAAGCAAATGAGTATTGACGCGGATTTGAATGCGGGATTGATTACTGACAAGGAGGCCCGGCAACGGCGGAAAAAAATCCAGCAGGAAGCGGATTTTTACGGTGCCATGGATGGTGCGACAAAATTTGTCAAAGGGGATGCTAT
>DATMYQ010000273.1:0-16177 GCA_035560935.1 Patescibacteria group bacterium
CAACCCCCTTCTCTTTATTTATTTCTATTTCGCATAATCGACAGCGCGGGTTTCCCGTATAACGGTTACCTTGATCTGTCCAGGATACTCGAGTTCACTTTCAATCCTTTTTACGATGTCCCGAACCAGCCGAACGGCGGTCAGATCATCCACTTTTTCCGGTTTGACCATGATCCGGACTTCGCGTCCAGCCTGAATCGCGAAACAACGATCTACGCCCTCAAAGGATTCCGCAATATCTTCCAACCGTGTCAAACGCTTCAGATAGTTTTCCAGGGTTTCCCGACGAGCTCCCGGACGCGCAGCCGATATGGCGTCCGCAGCCGCTACCAGCACGGCTTGTACCGTTTTGGGGTCCTCATCACCGTGGTGAGCGCCAATGGCGTTGATGATTTCTGGCGACTCGCGGTATTTTTTCGCCAAATCCGCGCCAATGGTAACGTGGGGACCTTCCACTTCGTGGTCCACCGCTTTGCCGATATCATGCAGCAAACCGGCCCGTTTCGCCATCATCACATCCACACCCAGCTCAGCGGCCATCACACCGGCCAAATGAGCCACTTCAATGGAGTGTTTGAGAACATTCTGTCCATAACTGGTCCGGAATTTCAAGCGTCCCAACAGCCGGATCAGTTCCGGATGAATGCCATGAACACCGGTTTCAAAAGTTGCCTGTTCACCAGACTCTTTAATTTTTTGGTCCACTTCTTTTTGTGCTTTTTCCACCATCTCTTCGATACGTGCCGGATGAATGCGTCCATCCGTAATCAATTTTTCCAGCGCAATACGGGCCACTTCCCGCCGCACCGGATCAAATCCGGACAGAATCACCGCTTCCGGTGTATCATCAATAATCAGATCTATACCCGTCAAGGTCTCCAGAGTACGAATATTACGACCTTCTCGGCCAATAATACGGCCTTTCATTTCGTCATTCGGCAACGCGACCACGGATACAGTCGTTTCCGCCACATGATCGGCAGCACAGCGCTGAATTGCCAAGGATATAATTTCTCTGGCTTTTTTATCCGCTTCGTCTTTTGCCTGCTGTTCCAAGTCCTTGATCAGCATGGCCGTTTCATGTTTGATTTCTTCTTCCACATTGGCCAGCAGCAAAGTACGGGCTTCTTCAGAAGTCAAACCCGACAACCGTTCCAGTTCCACCAATTGTTTATTATATAACTCTTCAATTTTTTCCTGGCTACGATCAATATCGGCTTCCTTACGGCTAAGTGATTCTTCTTTTTTCTCCAGTGAATCAATCTTCCGGTCCAGATTTTCTTCTTTCTGAACCAGGCGCCGTTCTAATCTTTGCAATTCATTGCGGCGTTCTTTGGTCTCCCGGTCCACTTCACTACGCAGTCTGTGGATTTCTTCCTTCGCCTCAACAAGTGCTTCTTTCTTCTTGGCTTCACCAGCCCGCTGCGCTTCTTCAACAATCTTACGGGCAGCATCTTCGGCCGATGCAATCTTGGCTTCCGCCAGATTTTTACGGATCAGATAGCCGGCACCACCGCCAACGCAAGCCGCGATAAGCGCAATTATTACAATCTCGACACTAATACGATTACACCTCCTCAAAAAAATCGGTTATGATAAGGGTAAAGCCGAGTAACACTCGGCTTTTAAAAGTACCGTTTCTGATTGCCCCCCTACTAAGCATTCAGGATTCTCTTAAAAGTTTTTAACCCGGAAACAATATCTGATTACATGACGGATCACTATCATTGTAAAGGTTTTTAAGAACAGTGTCAAGGCAAGCATTGTCTGGACTAAAGCACATTGCATCCCCGGTTATTTTTCTATTCTTCCAGGCTCTCCACCGTGGTTTGAGTAAACGCTTCCACTGCCCGCCGGACAGACGCTGCCGCATACCCTCGCGACGCTAAATAGCGAAGTAATTGAGGCAATTCCGCCGTTTTTTTCTTGCCGCCAAACCGTTTTTGCAACAAGGTTAAGCCCTGCTGCCACTCGTCATCAACCGACCAACTCATCAACGCCTCTTTAATCAGCTGCGCAGGTAGTTTCCGCTGGTACAGTTTCTGGCTGGTCTCCTGGCGGCTGTACTTTCCCTGGCGCGAATACTTATCAACCAATGTAGCACAAAGCGCGGCATCATCCAGATAGCCGCGCCGAGTAAAATCCAGTATGCACTGTTCGGTGTCCGCCTCATCATATCCCTGTTCGCGAAGACGCATTCTTATCTCCGCAGTACTCAGACTGCGGCGGCTTAGCAAACGTACCGCCGCCGCTTTAATGCTGGCATGCGGAGGATCTTTTCGGGAAATCATAAGTCTTCAACCGGTTCTTCATCAGCAACAACAGTGGCTTTTGCCACGCCCTGTGACAGCGCTTCCCGGATCCGCTGTTCAATTTCATCCGCCATCGGGGGATTGTTTTTCAAAAACTCCTTGACGTTTTCCCGTCCCTGGCCCAGGCGTTGTTCGCCATAGGAATACCAGGTGCCGCTCTTGCTGAGGATCTCCATCTCGGTACCGATATCCACCAGACCGCCCTCCCGGGAAATCCCCTCACCATACATAATATCAAATTCCGCCTGCTTAAAAGGTGGAGCAATTTTATTTTTTACGACTTTAACCCGGGTCCGGTTGCCCACCACATCATTACCCTGTTTAATGGTGTCAATTTTGCGGACCTCCAGACGTACGGAAGAATAGAACTTCAACGCCCGGCCGCCGGTAGTGACCTCCGGATTGCCATACATTACACCGACTTTTTCACGGATCTGATTGATAAAAATCGTACTGGTGCGGGACTTGCTGATAATCGCGGTCAGTTTCCGCAACGCCTGCGACATTAAGCGTGCATGCAAACCCACATGGGAATCGCCCATATCCCCTTCGATTTCCGCCTTGGGCACCAACGCTGCCACTGAGTCGATGACAATAATGTCAATGGCACCGCTGCGAACCAACGCATCAACAATGTCCAATGCCTGTTCCCCGTTGTCCGGTTGTGAAATCAGCAGATTGTCGATATCGACGCCCAGTTTTTTTGCATATACCGGATCCAACGCATGCTCGGCGTCAATAAACGCCGCGATTCCACCCAGTTTTTGCGCCTGGGCAATCATATGCAGGGAAACCGTTGTTTTCCCGGAAGACTCCGGACCATAGATTTCGATAACCCGCCCGCGGGGAATTCCGCCCAAGCCCAGGGCAAAATCCAATGCCAGCGCTCCCGTGGGAATCACTTCCACGTTCATTCTTGCCGCTGCTTCCCCCAGTTTCATGATAGAACCTTTGCCAAAATCCTTTTCAATTTGCCGCATGGCATTTTCCAAGGCTTTTATTTTATCCAACGGTTTTCCCTCCCCGAATTCACTCTATTGCCAGTATACAAACACTTGTTCGTTTTGTCAACACTTTCCGTTTAAACCTTTATCCTGAACGGATATAGGTAAGACGTCCAACTTTCGACAGCTGCACGTCTTAACCTGTTCATGCTGTTATTTTACCACAAAAGGTATCATTTCAACATATTTCCATTTATTTTTTTTTGCCGTTCCGGCCGGTGCGTTCAAAAATGGAACCGGTATCCGGAATGATTAGCGCATTTTTGCCGGCTCTACATTGATTTTGTAACCTTTGATCGTATTTTTATTCATCACGGAAAGTACCCGTTCGGCCACATCTTCCGGGACTTCCACAAAGGTGAATTTGTCGTAAATATTGATCAGTCCGATAATGCTGCCGGAAATATCCGCTTCTTCCGCAATGGTCCGCACAATATCCTGAGGCAGAATCCGTTGCTGACGTCCTACGTTGATAAACAGCCGCACCATGCCAGCCTGCGCTCCGGTGTTGGTAAAGCTGGAACTTTCTTTTTCCTCGGTGTCCGGCTTTTCTTTGTAGCCTTCCTGGAACAGTTTCAGCGACGCGGCCGCCAAATCCATCAGATCATAATCGCCGACGAGATCGGCCACTACGTTGTGATAGTCCTGGAATCCGCCCTGAGCAATGGTATTCACCAACTGGTTCTTGATCACTTCCAACTGGCGCTCCAAAATATCGGCGGGCGACGGCAGCTGTTTACGGAAGATCCGCGTCTTGACCTGTTTTTCGATCAGTTTCAGTTGACGGTATTCCCGGGGCTGGATAAAGGTCACGGCGATCCCTTTGCGCCCGGCACGGCCCGTACGGCCGATACGGTGGACATAGGATTCCGGATCCTGCGGAATGTCATAGTTCACTACATGGGAAATATCATCAATATCCAGACCGCGGGCCGCCACATCGGTCGCGATCAGAATTTCCAGTTTCCCGTCCCGGAATTTTTTCATAACCCGGTCACGCTGAGCCTGGCTCAGGTCACCGTGCAGGCCGTCGGACAGATAGCCGCGGGCCGACAGCGACGCCACCAGGTCATCCACGCCTTTCTTGGTGCGGCAGAAAATAATCAGTTTGCCGGTGTCTTCGGCGTCGAGCACCCGGCACAGGCCTTCCAGCTTGTCGCGGGTTTCGTAGTAACACTGATCAATCAATGGTACTGTCAGTTGTTCTTTGCTGATGGTGACGGTAACCCGATTGGTCATGTAACGGTCCGCCAACTTCATAATTTCATTGGGCATGGTGGCGGAAAACAGCAACGTCTGTCTTCCTTCCGCCGGAATGTTTTGCAAAATAGTTTCGATATCATCAATGAAGCCCATATCCAGCATTTCATCGGCTTCGTCCAGAATCAGCATTTTCACGTGGTCCAGTTTAATGGTTTTCCGCCGGATATGGTCCAGCAACCGTCCCGGTGTGCCGACCACTACCTGAACACCCATTTTCAACGAGCGAATCTGACGGTCAATAGCCTGTCCGCCATAAATCGGCAAGGTTTTAATCCGTTTAAATTTACCGATTTTGCCCAGTTCTTCCGATACCTGAATCGCCAGTTCCCGGGTCGGCGTCATGACCAGAGCCTGCACCTGCTTCAACTCACTGATCTGTTCCATGATCGGAATGCCAAATGCCGCTGTTTTACCGGTGCCGGTTTGTGCCTGCCCCAATACGTCATGGCCTTCCATCACCAAGGGAATGGTTTTGCTCTGAATGGGCGACGGCTCTTCAAAACCCATTTCCGTGATCGCCGCCAGGGTTTTTTTACTTAACTGAATCTCACCAAAAAGCACATTTTCTTTATCTTTCAACGTAACACCCTCCTAATTTCAATACACTTATTATTTTTTCATTATCTTATATCATGTGCGCGCTGTCGTTTTTTTGTCAGCGCCGCACTTTGTTTTGCCGGTTCTATTCTCCCGCCGGCAATGCCAGCAGGTAGCGCCGCAAATGATGCAGCGCTGTCTGAGCGGTCCGCTTCTTGATGCTGTCCCGCCCGCCGGAAAAATAATGGCGATGGCATTGAACACCCGCCGGACCCGCTACCGCGATAAAAACAAGTCCCACCGGTTTTTCCGGGCTCCCGCCATCCGGGCCGGCAATACCGGTAATGCCAATACCCATCTGCGTTTTCAGGCGGCTGCGTATTCCCTCCGCCATCTGGCAGGCCACCGGTTCACTCACCGCGCCCTCGGTTTCCAGAGTGCGGGGATTCACGCCCACCACATCCGCTTTGATCCGGTTGTCATAACAAACCACGGCCCCCATGAGGTAGGCGGAACTGCCGGATACATCGGTAACGCGGCTGGTGACCAAGCCGCCGGTGCAGGACTCGGCCAGCGCCAGCGTCAGCTTTTTTTCCTGCAGCAAGCGCCCAACCAACGTTTCCAGCGATTCGTCATCAGTGCTGAAAATATATTCATCCAGGCGTTCCCGTAGCTGCGCTTCTTTGGTGGCAATAAGCCGGTTCGCTGCCGCGGCGTCCTTCCCCTGCGCGGTGATCCGCACATGGATTTCGCCGCTGCGGGCCAATAGGGCAATGGTGGGATTCCCCTGCTGCAGCAGGTGGTCGTGAATCCGCTCTTCCAACAGCGATTCGCCTAGTCCAAAGGTGCGCAAAACCCGGGAAACGATCACTCCCTGCAAGCCATAACGCTGCCGCAGATACGGCTCCACCGCGTCTTCAAACATCGCTTCCAGTTCGAAAGGCGGACCGGGCAAGTGAATGATGATCTTGCCGTCCTCCGTTTCCAAAACAACCCCGGGCGCCGTGCCGCACTGGTTGTCCAGTACAATCCCACCTTCCGGAATCATCGCCTGCCGCAAATTGTTATCCGTCATGCAGATATGGCGTGCTGCGAACATCTGGCGGATCCGGTCTTCGCTGTGTTTGTCCAGATACATTGTCCGATTCAACAACGTCGCGGCCACTTCCTTGGTGATATCGCCCAGGGTTGGCCCCAGACCGCCGCTGGTAATGACAATATCCGACCGTTCCAGCGCATGAGCAATGACCTGGCTCATCCGTTCCCGGTTATCGCCCACTGTGGACTGAAACAATACGCTGAACCCCAGTTCGTTGAGGCGTCTGGCTAAATACGGGGCCGAAGTATTGACGATTTGTCCCAAAAGCAATTCCGTACCGGTACTTACAATTTCCACAATCATCGTAGTTCCCCCTGTCGTGATTATTGACCAGTCAGCGTATGCTCAGACGACAGCCGTCATGATTGCTGTTCCACTTTTTCCGTTAACAGGTCATAGGTAAAACCCTGGAGGACTTTGACTTTTACCCAGTCTCCCGGTTGAGCGTCGGCAGCCCTTTCCACGTATACCCGACCATCAACGTCCGGCGCTTCCCGGTAAGAACGGCCAAACATGACTTCCGGCTGTTCCTCATTTCGCCCCTCAATAAGAACCGTCAGTTCCTGCCCTTCCAGGCAGCGGTTCGCGTCCTCGGAAACCTTACACTGCAGCGCCATAAGGTCGTGATAGCGCTGTTCTTTTGTTTCCGCTGAAATCTGATTTTCCATGGCGCCGGCTACCGTGCCTTCTTCCTGGGAATAGGTGAACACGCCCAAGTGTTCAAATTGCTGCTGCAGGACAAAATCTTTTAACACCGTGAACTGCTCCTCGGTTTCAGCGGGGAAGCCCACAATCAGGGAAGTCCGAATGGCGACGCCGGGAATCCGCTGACGGATTTTTGCCAGCAGCGACCGGATATCCTCCGGCGAGTCCTTGCGGTTCATCGCCTGCAGAATGTCCGCGTGAATATGCTGCAGCGGCAAATCCACGTATTTGCAGATTTTCTCCTCAGTGGCCATCAGCTCAATGATTTCATCGCTAAAATAGCGGGGATAGCAATACAGCAGACGTATCCAAAACGTTCCCTCAATGGCCACCAGATCACGCAACAACACCGCCAATTGCGGGGCACCCGTTAAATCCCGCCCATAGCTGGTAGTATCCTGGGCAATGAGATTAATCTCTCTCACGCCGCCGGCTACCAGTTGTTTGACTTCAGCAAGCACCGATTCGTGAGTCCGGCTGCGAAAAGCACCACGCACTGCCGGAATGACGCAATAGGTGCAGCAGTTACTGCACCCTTCCGCTACTTTCACATACGCGCTATAGAAAGGAGTCGTTCGAACTCTCGGCATAGTATCATCATACAAAGTGGTCTGGTCATCCACCAGCAAAACCCGTTCTCCTGCCAGAACCGCGTTCACGGCCTCCATGATCCGGTGCCAGGCGCCGGTTCCGACAATAGCCGCCACTTCCGGCAATTCATCCAACAGTTCCTGTCGGTATCTTTCACCCAGGCAGCCCGCCAAAATAATTCCCCGGCATTTTCCGGTACGCATGTATTCCGCCATTTGCAACACGGTGGAAATGGATTCTTCTTTGGCCGAATCAATAAATCCACAGGTATTTACAATAATGACATCTGCTTCAACCGGTTCGTTGGTCAATGCTACCCTATTTGCCGCAAGAATCCCCAACATCACTTCGGTATCCACAAGATTTTTAGCACAGCCCAGGCTAACAAACCCGGCTTTTAGCATTCTTTATCCTCCCTGTTCTCGTTTTGGCGCCGGTCATTTCATTTCCAAACGCACTGTCTGAACCCATCTATCCAAAACCTCGCGCCGCTGCTCCGGCGACAACTCTTTTTCTGCAGTAAGTAGCCGTAACCGTTGATCCGCAATATCACGGTAGGTCGTAATCTCAGGATTAGTGGGAACGTAAAAATAGCCGCTTTTTTGCAAGGTCGCATGGGCGGCATCCTGAGTAAGCCATTCCAAAAACAATTTCGCATTTTCCGCATTCGGGCTGTTTTTGACTAAACCAGCCGCCGTAATTAACGCTGCGGTGCCTTCTTCCGGATACACAATTTTTATGGGAAACCCGTTACGCAAATAGCGAATTGCCTCACTCTGCACCGCAATAGCAATATCGGCCTCTCCCATACCCGCCATACGCACCGGCGTAGCCAGAAATTTGGCGTATTGAACCACCAAGGGATGCATTTTTTTCAAATATGCCAGTGTTTTTTCCTCACCGTTTACGCTCACAAAAGCATATAATAAATCAGCGGCAGCATCAGCAGCCAAAAAATCCGTCATCGCCAGCCGCAGTTTTTGATTGTCTTTAGGCGGCGTACTAACAGTCATCGGCTGGGGGCCGGCAACAACAGGCGGCAAAAACGCCACTGTTACCAATTCACCCATTTTTTGTTTTTTTTCAAGTTCGATGGGTCTTGCATCATTTTGATCATTCTGATCATTATCGTTCTGATCATTATCGTTCAACACTGTGTTTTTTGTAGCAGCATCTACAGATTCAGCAGTCTTCGCCGCAGCCGAACCCTCCGGCCCCGCGATCAAAGGCACCGCTGCCGTCAAATCTGTCCACCGGGACGGCGGAGTCTTCCGGTGCAAAAGATAATCCTGATTCACAGCCCAAACTACCGGATCATACCAAATACCGGTCCAAAGATTGGCTGCTCCCTGAAAGCGTTCCGGGATCATGTCCAGTGCTTCTGACGTATAGGCAGCCAAAAGTTCCTGTCGACCCGCTTTCTTCAGCAAAGCCGTTCCACCCAGAATAATATCACCGCGGGGAGCCGAAGCTTCCTCCTGCAATTTAGCCAACAATTCCGTTTCCGATAAGGGAATCACATGGACAGTCACCTTGGTAAGGCGCTCATATTCCTGCGCCAGAACGGCCACTGGTTCCACTGACAACGCCGTGTATACCGTGATAGCCTTCATCTTCTCCCCGGATTTATCACCGGCGTAACCAGCCAGATAGTATGACCAAACGATCACACTCACAGCAATAAAACACGCCATCAATAAAACAGGCAGATACCGTCGCATAGAAACCTCCTCCGGCATGATCAACCTTTAATACTATACTCTGAAACTACTTCTAACGCAAGGGAACGGAAAGAAAAAACACTATTCCGGACAATTCAAAAACCACGCGAAATGTGTTAGAATGGTCCTTAGTCAACTGAAAGGAGTTGTTTATTTTGTCCCGTCAAACTTCCTGGCTGTCCTTTCTGCATCCCGACCTAACGTTTCGCTTAGTGCTTATTGCCGGTTTCTTATCGTTGATCACATTGAGCAGTCTGGTCGGCATCTATGATGGACTGGCCCGAAATGACACCGCCGAAGCTCTGCAATCGTTGTTTCGTGCTCTTTTGTACGGTATTCCGGCCTACGGCATTTTGAAATTAAAAGCCTGGGCCCGCATCATGGAACTGGTCATCGCTATATTCTGCGTTGTCCTTGGTTTTATCCTGATGTTCAGCGTTAACATGACTTTTGGCGTTATTATGGTGGTCATTCATGGCCTGATCGCAATTTATCTACTGTCGGAAGAATGTCGCCGGGCTTTCGGCTTAACCTCTCCCGCCAAACAATAGCGGCAACTGATATATCCGAAATCCGTCAACGTTTTTTACGATTAGCCGGTTTTCCGGCGGTCGGCCGCTCTTTTAACGCCTGCCGCCGGGTCGGTGCCTGCCGGGCTCCGTGATTCGACTCCGCCGATTGCCCCTTCCGTCCTGATGCTGCCAGACGGGGATCCGGCCGTAACAAACACTGGGGTCCGTAGCCAATCAGGTCCTGTCGTCCGGCCCGTGTCAGGGCCTCGTAAACGATCGGACGGTTTTTGGGATCCCGGTACTGGATCAGCGCCCGCTGCATTTTCTTTTCTTCTGGACTTTTTGCCACATATACCTTTTTCCCGGTCAGTGGATGAATTCCCGTATAATAGATGCAGGTAGACAAACTTCCTGGTGTGGGGATAAAATCCTGAACCTGCTCGGGATGGTAGCCTAAATCCCGGATGAATTCCGCCAGTTCAATGGCTTCTTTGAGTCCGGAACCGGGATGACTGGACATAAAGTAAGGGACCAGATACTGCTCTTTTCCCACTTCCTGATTCGTGCGCTGAAACGCTTTCATAAACTGCAGGTATACTTTTTTCCCTGACTTGCCCATCATATTGGTAACTGCCGGCGCCACATGTTCAGGCGCCACTTTTAATTGTCCGCTCACATGGTACATGCAAAGCTCCCGCAAGAACTCCTGATTGCCGGCTGCCCATTTCCCCGGCGCCAGCAAATAGTCGAAGCGGATACCGGAGCGAATAAATACTTTTTTAACTCCCGGAATGTTTCTCAGTTTCCGTAATAACGCCAAGTATTCCTGATGGTCACCATCTAAGTTTTTACAAGGCTCCGGAAAAAGACACTGCCGGTCGGCGCAGGTTCCACGCTGTCGTTGCTGTTCACAGGCAATATGACGGAAATTAGCGGTTGGTCCACCCACGTCATGAATATACCCTTTAAAATCCGGCAATTTGGCTAAAGCTGCCGCTTCTTCCAGCAACGAATCCTGGCTGCGGTGCTGTATCATCCGTCCCTGGTGGGCATATAGTGCGCAAAAGGAACAGTTACCGAAACAGCCGCGATGACTGACCAAGCTAAACTTTACTTCTTGAATCGCCGGAACGCCGCCTTGTGCATCATATGCCGGATGATAGGTCCGTTGATACGGCAAGGCGTAAATTTGGTCCATTTCTGTTGTCGACAGCGGTTTTGACGGCGGATTCTGCACCAGCAACAAGTCACCATGGCGTTGAACAAGCCGTTTGCCGCGGATCGGATCCTGTTCCCGGTATTGCAGACGAAACGCTTCGGCAAAGGCCGCCTTATCAGTGCTTACCGCCTCATAGCCGGGAATCTCCACATAATCCCATAGCTCGTCAGGCGATTCCGTCAAAAAACAGGTGCCGGCCACCTGGCGAATGTCTTGCACCGGCACTCCTGTGACCAATTGGGCGGCAATCTCCGTCACCGGCTTTTCCCCCATGCCGAAGACTAACAAATCGGCCCGGCTGTCTACCAAGATGGAGCGCCGCAGCGAGTCCGACCAATAGTCATAATGGGTAAATCGCCGCAGGCTGGCTTCAATACCGCCAATAATCAACGGTATATTTTTCCACGCTTCCCTAATCCGGTTCGCATACACAATCGTCGCCCGTTCCGGGCGCAGACCGGCACGCCCCCCGGGCGCAAAGGAATCCTCACTTCGGCGCCGTTTGGCCGCCGTATAGCGGTTTAACATGGAATCCAGATTACCAGCCGTGACCAGCACTCCCAGCCTGGGTTTCCCAAACACTTTAAAAGCCGCCGTCGAACGCCAGTCCGGCTGTGCCAGAATCCCTACGCGAAACCCCTGTTCTTCCAGCATCCGTCCGATAATGGCCGGACCAAAACTGGGGTGATCCACATAAGCATCACCGCTGACCAACAAAAAATCCAGCCGGTCCCAACCCCGCCGTTCCATGTCTTCCCTGCTCACCGGCAAAAAAGGTTGTTTCACTTCCATATATCCCACGCTTACCTCGGCCGCTGTTCTTTGCTCGTCAGAACGGCGGCATTTCATTCCTTTATCTGTTATCTATGGTTTGATTCCGGTCGGAGTAAAGGTTTTGACCGTTACATCACCCGACGCGCCCAGTTTCCCGGCGGATTTGCCATTATAAATAATATCGGCGGCACCGGCGTTACCCAAACGTACCATCACTTCCCGGTCGCCTTCCCAGGTCAGGGAATCTCCGGGCTTTGGCGTTCCTTCAAACACTTCCTTGCCGTCAACGGTCACTAATGTCCAGCAACGGTCAGTATACTTCACACTCACGACTACCGGTTTGTTCAAAACAGGTTTTGCCGCCGGCGTTGGTGCAGCCGGCGCCGGAGGAGTAACAGGTTTGGGTGGCGTCGGAGCTGCAGCCGGGGCCTGAGGTTTTTGTTCCGGAACCGGCTTACTTTGTTCCGCATTGCCCGCGAACATCCACCAAGCCAAACCAACAGCTAAGCCAATACCGACCACCATCAATAAACGGCCAAAATCCCCTTTTTTTCGAGAACTGTCCCGCTTCACCTTACTGGGTTCCTTGGGAATTTCTTCAATGGTTTCCTCCGGCAACGGCGCTTGCGATTGCCGATACATTTCCACCATTTGCGTCGCATCCAATCCCAAAAAGCTGGCATAGTTGCGAATAAAGCCCTTCACATAGACATCCCCGGGAACTACCGAGTAATCGCCATCTTCAATAGCACTCAGATACAGCGCCCGGATGCTGGTTGCATCTTCAATGTCTTTGACAGACAAGCCTTTCTTCTCTCGTTCACTTCGTAAGATTTCTCCTACCGTTTGCACCACAATTCCTCCCACCTGTTTCTAGATATTGCACAATCGCCAACACCGCTTCGTCCAGTGAATCAGCCGTCAACGCACAATGAAAAGACGTTGGATCAGCCGTTTCATACCCATACAACGGATCATAATAATCCTGAAGCAAGGTCCTGACAACCTCCCGGATGTTGCCCTGTTGAAGCGACTGCGATAATTGTTCTGTTTTGTTCTGTCCCAAACGTTTTCGCAACGATCGGATGCATTCCAGGATCATCGCCTGCTGCGGTTCAGTGGGAACGCCATATTCTTCAATCAGACGGTCAACTCGCACTTCCCGGTCAGCGGACAGTAATATTTTCTCACCGGTTTTCATGGCCTGGTATAAAGTATCCGGCAAATATACATTACCGATTCGTTTACTTTCACACTCAACAACGAAATACGGGTATTGATCCAAGTGTTGCAATGCGACCAATAACTGCGCGTCAAAATTTTGCGCCGTGGTTCCCTGACCCAAGCCAACCTGGCCAAACGCCGACCCCCGGTGATTCGCCAGTTGTTCCAGATCCAGCACCGGAATTTCTCGCTTTTCCAGCAGTTTCAACAATGTTGTTTTTCCAGTCCCCGTAGATCCACACAACATAACAATCCGGGGCCGAACCACAAAATTTTGCAAGGCCTCCAAAACATAGCGTCGATGTGCCTTATAGCCGCCCAGCAACTGCAAAGCGGCAACTCCCATCATTCGTAATACATTCACAATCGACAAGGAACGCATACCGCCGCGCCAACAATATACCACGACCGGCCGGCCAGTTTTATGCAACGCCTGAACAGTTTCCACCATGGATGACAGCTTAGGACCCACCAACGACAGTCCTAAAGTTTTGGCCGCCTCGCCACCATCCGTTTTATAAAGTATGCCCACTTGGGAACGTTCTTCATCTGAAAATAGGGGCACATTGATTGCACCACAAATATGTCCCGCCTGAAATTCGCCCGGTGAACGCACGTCCACCAAATAGGGCTTATCCATTTTTAGTAAATCATCCACAGTAACCGTATTATCCATTTTTAACAACAATTCTCACCACAATACAATAGAATCCTAATACTTTATTATATACCCTGATCGTCCGGTTCAGCAAGCGCTGCCGGGGTTGCCTGTTTATTGAAGTACCGCGTTTGCACCTGTTCCGAAGTCATCAGGATGTCGCGAGCCTTACTGCCCACATTCGGTCCGACAATTTTCATTTCTTCCATGGTGTCAATTAACCGGGCTGCCCGGGTATAGCCAATGCGAAATTTGCGTTGCAGCATGGAAACTGACGCCTGTCCGGTCTCCAGGACCATACACACCGCTTCTTCCAGCATTTCATCCTCATAAGTTCCCTGCTCGATAGTTTCTTTCGTGCTGTCAGCCACGGTAATGGTATCATCATATTCGGGGACCGCCTGCTGTTTAATATAGGCAATCAATTCTTCCACTTCACTGTCAGAAACAAAAGCCCCTTGAACCCGTAGCGGTTTGGCCGCCCCCACCGGATAAAACAGCATATCTCCTTTACCCAACAGTTTTTCAGCGCCAGCCATATCCAGGATCGTTCGTGAGTCAATCTGTGATGACACGGCAAAAGAAATTCGCGATGGTACATTGGCTTTAATAATGCCGGTAATCACGTCCACCGACGGCCGCTGCGTCGCCAACACCAGATGCAGCCCCGCCGCCCGGGCTTTTTGAGCCAACCGACAAATAGCATCTTCCACATCCACCGGAGCCACCATCATCAAATCTGCCAATTCGTCGATAATAATCAACACCAACGGCAGCGAACCTTCCGGATGCAATTCATTATACCTGGCCAGATCACGAACCCCGGCCGTGGCAAAGACCTCATAACGCCGATCCATCTCTTTCACTGCCCAATTAAGCGCAGCAGCCGCTTTTTTTGCGTCAGTGACCACCGGCGTAAACAAATGGGGAATGCCGTTATAATTAGATAATTCTACCATTTTGGGATCAATCAAAATAAGTTTAACTTCATCCGGATGTGCTTTAAACAGTACACTGGTAATAATCGTGTTAATACAAACACTTTTACCAGAACCGGTCGAACCGGCGACCAGCAAGTGAGGCATTTTTGCCAGATCGGCAATCACCGTATTACCGGTGATATCTTGTCCCAACGCCACGGAAAGACGCGAAGATGCCTTTAAAAACGGATCCCCTTCCAAAACTTCGCGTAACGTCACACCGGAAACTTCTTTATTCGGAACTTCAATGCCAATGGCTGCCTTGCCCGGTATCGGCGCTTCAATGCGAATACCGGCAGACGCCAGTTTCAACGCCAGATCATCTGCTAGATTGACAATTTTACTGACCTTGACGCCGGGAGCCGGTTCCAGTTCATACCGGGTTACCGCCGGTCCTTGACAAGTATTGATAATTTTGGCTTTGACGCCAAAGCTGGCTAACGTTTCTTCCAAGATTTTGGCTTTGTCCATGACTTCTTTCGGCAGTTTCGTCGACTTCACTTTTGTAATCTGTTTTAGGATCCCCAGCGAGGGTAGTGTATATCCGCTAACTACCGCACTATCCGTTGCCGGCACTAATTCGTCCGCTATATCTGCCGTATCCAATTTTTGTTTAGCCACCGGTAAACGGCGAACATGAGCCGGCTCCTGCACAACAACATTTTCCCGACTCGTTGCATCCGGTGATTCTGCACGATCGCGGGTCTGTTCTGACCAGTTCGGTGGTTCGGTGTTGTCTGTATGACCGGGTTCTTTATCCCTTTCCCGGTCATAGAAAGAGCGTGACGAACTGACTTCAAACTCGGCATCATGAATTGTGTCCTGGCTTTTCTCCCGGGCCGCAGCCAGCGAATCTCTGGCACTGGTAACGCCTTGCACCGCTTTTTTCTTCGCCAGCCAAAGCGTTTGACCCAACGACCACGTGGTCGCCAAAATACCGGCGCAAAGAGCTGACGCAATTAAAACAACCAAGGTGCCATGAAACCCAAAAATCCTACGCAAGAAAAACAGCAGTCCACCACCCAATAATCCGCCACCACTCGTCAGACTTTCCGGCAAAATTTCCCGCCCTTCCACGATGGCAAAGTGATGGAAAATTGCCAAGCCCACAGCTCCCAGCAATAGGATTCCCCAAAATTTGGTGGAATACTCCACCGCCCGTTGCGTCCAAATATAGCGGGAGCCAATGATCAACAGCAGCGCCGGTATCAACATCGCACCTGCGCCAAAGGTATAGCGTAAAAGTTTTGCGTTGAAAATTCCTACGGGCCCGGTATGCAAATCAAGCAAACTAATCAACGACAGTAAACCGGCTGCCGTTAGGATGATGCCCAGCAGTTCATATTTTAATTCCGCACTGATCTCGGAAAACCATTTCAACAACCTCTACCACCCCTGACTATTTACATTTTCAACAAGCACTGAAAAACTCCTTTAAATTCCGGTTAACTTCCCGTAAAGGAACAATTTCTGTTTTCTCGCCATCTGAGTCGTTGCTTAAAAGCCAGATCTCATTTTCAAATACAGCTAAAAAAATAACCGGAAATCCGGTTATTTTTTTAGCATGTAACACAATTA
>DATMYQ010000274.1:0-36320 GCA_035560935.1 Patescibacteria group bacterium
CATAAATATGCATGAAAAAACCCACGAAGGGTATGGTCGATTAGCGGCTGTTTTCTTCGGGGGTTTATTTTTTTGAAAGGAGGTGCCCCAATGTGCCAAGTTAACGCTACATTTTCCATTCGGAGACACGGTGATCTCGAAAAAGTGCAGGCCGCACTGCTGGCGCTACCTACGGTTCAGGATGTAGTCGTAACTGATCAGAAATTTTCTCTTTCATTTAACCATCACAACTTATCAGAAGACAACCTCACTCAAATTATCGAAGCTCATGGTTTTCAGTTGGAAAACATTTCTTAGCTTTCTTTTCCTCCTCCTCCCTTGCTATCTTTAGCATTTCGTCACACTGCGCCAGCCGGTTACGGCGGGTCAGAGTGACGATTTTTTTTGTCTGTTCATGCCGGGGATCCGTTAAAATCCTTTCCGTCATCTCCGTTTCCACGATCTGTCCCTCGTGCAGCACCGCCAACCGGTGGCAGATGTCAGCGGCTACCGCTAGATCATGGGTAATGAACAGCATTGACAACTGCCTCTGTTGCTGCAGGTTTTTAAGCAGTGACAGTATATCCGCCTGCACGGTCGTATCTAACATGGATGTGGGCTCATCCACCAGCAGCAATTCCGGCTCCAGGGCCAACGCCCGGGCAATCGCCACCCGCTGCCGCTGTCCGCCGCTCAATTGGTAAGGATATCGTCCGCCATATCCGCTCAGTCCAATGTCCGCCAAAAGCGTTTCCACTCGGCATGATCGCTGCGCCGACTTCCAATCCCGCCGCTGCAGACGCAACGGTTCATCAATAATTTCCGCCACTGTCAGGCCTCTATATAAAGATGCATAGGGATTCTGGAATACCATCTGCACTCTAAAAGGAGCGGCAATATGATCTTCCTGCCATAGCAAGTCTCCTGAATCCGCCGTTTCCAGCCCTGCGACAATTCGGGCCAGGGTTGTTTTTCCGGCGCCACTTTCACCAAGAATACCCAGACATTCCCCGCGTGCAATTTCAAAGCTGATCTCGTTAAGAACCTGCCAGTATTGCCGTCCGCGACGAAAAGTTTTGGACAGCTTCACCACTGTCAATATTTCCATATTTCCCCTCCCTTTGCAGGTCGACGGCCACCGGCTGGGTCATTCTGACCAGACGTTCTCCTGTGGAACGGTACGCCGCCATCATCGCTTGCGTAAACGGATGCCGGGGGTTTATCAGAACCTGCGCCGTATCGCCCCACTCCACCATTAATCCCTGGTTGAATACAGCCACCTGCCGACAAAGACGGCCAATCACCTGGGGATTATGCCCAATCACCATTAACGTGGCTCCTCCATGGCAATTCTTTTTCTGCAAATACGCCAAAACCTGCTCCTGAGTGGCAACATCCAGCGCATGGGTCGCCTCATCGGCAATAATCAGATCCGGTGACACACTGCACACCAAGGCAACGACCGCCCGCTGCCGTTGTCCGCCGCTTAACTGGTGAGGATAACGCTGAAGATGTTCCTCGTTCAGTCCCACCTCCCGCAGACTGGAAGCAGCCAGCGTCAGAGACGTCGTACGATCAGCACCGCTATGCAGACGGATATGTTCGACCATTTGATGCCCTACCGTGCGGACAGGGTTAAGAACCTGTTGGGAAGCCTGCGGGATCAACGCGATCTTTTTTCCCAGCTGTCGGCGCCATTCCGCGCAGCTTAACTCCACCTGATTCTGACCGGCGATATAGATGGTTCCTTCCCGACGAGCGCTGGCTCCCAGCAGCCCTATTATCGCCTGGACCAGCGTTGTTTTTCCCGCGCCGGACTCGCCCATAATCCCCAAGGACCCTCCGGGTTCCAGTGTGAGAGAAACCCCGCACAAGGCCAGAGTCGTCTGATTGCCGCCTGAATAATTCACAGTCAGGTTTTTAATCTTCAGCATAAAATCATCGTCCCTCCTTCAGCGTTGGGTTCCAGCGTTCCTCCATAGCAAATCCGGTCCAGGTAAGAGCCAAGATCAAAATACTGATGCACAAGCCTGGCGGAGCCAACCACCACTGCCAGGCGGTAGTGAAGTAGATTCCTTGATAATCCAGTGCATAGTGGAGCATCAAGCCCCAACTTTTTTGGGTCGGATCGCCCAGGCCGATAAATGCCAGTCCGGCCTCCGCCAATACTCCCCAGCCGCAGCGCAGCACTGCCTGGGTCAGCAGAAGCGGGGCCAGTTCCGGTAGTAAATAGCGCTGAATCAGATAAAGCTTGCCCGCGCCGGCCATCCTGGCCGCTTCCATATATTCCCGTTGTCTGAGACTCAATACCTGTGACCGGATCAACCGTGCCTCCCCAGCCCAGGAAAAGAGAATCAACACCGTTAACGTCGTTGCCAGACTGGGAGGAAAATGCGCCGCCAGCAACAGCATAAAAGGAAGATGTGGGATAGCGATAAAAATATCCACGCCCCTCATCAGCACGCGATCCAGCCTTCCTCCAAAAAAACCGGCCGCCATTCCCAGCGATCCGCCAATCAGCGTCGCTCCAACAGCAGCCGCCGCGCCAGCCAACAACGAAACCCGGCTGCCAAAAACCAGTTGGCTGAAAATATCCTGACCAATCCGGTCAGTTCCCAACCAATGAACCTTATCCGGCGATTGCAGAGGTTTTCCCGCCAAACTTTCCGGTGAAAACGGCGCCAATAGCGGAGCAAATATCGCCACTAAGAAAACCAGGAAAATCACCAGCAAACCCGCGTGCAACGCTTTCATGGCTTCGTCACCTCCACACGCGGGTCCAGACGAACATAGACCAGATCCAACGCCAGGTTCATAACCACCATAACGACACTAGTCATCAAAAAGCCGCTTTGCAAAACCTGCAAATCCCGGGCGGACATCGCGTCCACAAAGAGTTTTCCCATTCCCGGATATCCAAATAAAGATTCCACAAAAATCATCCCACCCATCATCACGCCCAAGCGCATACCAGTATGAGTAATCACCGGAATCAACGCATTGGGCAGCGCATGGCGGAACATGACCGCGGTATCCGAAAAGCCTCTCGCCCGGCTGAACATAATATATTCTTCACGCAAAGTATCCAACATCGCCGCCCGGGTCAACAGATATTTTCCCGTAACCTCCCCCATTGCCAGCGTCAAAGCCGGCAAAGTTAAATGATGCAAAATATCTTCCATGCGTTCCAGGGCCGTTGGATAAATCAGAGTCATATCCCGAGCGCCAAACAGCGGAAACAGGTTCCAGTGCACGCTAAAAATCAGCAGCAATAAACTGCCGAGAAAAAAAGATGGCACACTGCGCAAAGCAGTAAGCAGCGCCCACAACCCCCGATCCATATTTCCGGAGCGCCGCCAGGCAGACAGCACCCCCAGCGCAACACCCACTACCAGCGCCACGAAAACGCCGGTGACAACCAATAACATACTCCAGGGTAAACGTTCGGCGATCAATTGATTCACCGATACCTTGAAAAAATGGGAGTATCCCAAATCACCCACGGCCAGCTGCGACAGGTACAACACAAACTGCTCCTGCAGCGACAGATCCAACCCGTAATACGCCCGCAGCACTTTCTGGCTGTGGGCGTCCAATGCACCGGCATAATCGGCGCTGGAAGTGCTTCCGGTTATATAGGCGAAGGAATCCCCCGGCAGTAACCGGGGTAAAGCGAAATTGATCGCCAGGATCACCAGCAGCGTAATGGCGTATTCACCCGCGCGTCCGGCCAGATATGCCAGCTGCCGCCGCAAACGAACGGAACCTTTCTCGCAACTGCAACTCACGGCGGTGTACCTCCGTCGCCTAAAAACACCAATTTATTCATTTCCGTGGGGATACCCATGGCTATGCCGCCGCTAGTATAAAACCATCCCTCAATTTTTCCGGGACGGTAAGCAAAATAGGATTTACGGTAATAAAGAGGTAACGTCGGTAAATCCTCCGCCAACAAACTTTGCATCCGGGCCAGACTTTGCCGCCGTTCCACAGGGTTCGTCTGATAAGCCTGCTGCTCGGCCAGTTGCAAATATTCCGGGTTGTGGTACAAAGCCGCACTAGCAGGAATTGCATTTATCGCCGCCAGCTGATTCAAAAAAATCGGGTCGCCGCCAATGCCGCCATGCCCGTTAATCGCCAGCTGATACTGGCTAGAATCAATCAGCTTGTCGTGCGCGCTTTTTTCCAACGCTCGCAGCCGGACTTCAACGCCGATCATCAGAAGCCACTGCTTGATAATCTCCGCATCCTGACCCTGCTGAAAAGTAAGCATTTCCAGGCTCAGCCGCTGCCCTGCCGCATTCTCCCGAATTCCTTGGGAATTTACCCGGTCATACCCCATCGCTTCCAACAGCTTCCGGGATTTTTCCGGGTCATAGGGATAACGGGTAATACCGGTATAATACCACTCGTTCAGTTCCGGTGAAATATAACCGGGACTTCCCGGCAATGCTCCACCGTGCATAGCTCGTTCCACCAATTCCGGCAGATTCAGGGCGTGGGCCATCGCCTGACGAAAACGGATATCGCCTGTCACATCCTGAGACATATTAAACAGCAAACGGTAAATCCAAAAACTGTTGCCCTCACATATTCTTATATTACTGTTGTTTTTTAGTAACGCCACCTGATCCATATCCGGATTAAAACCGTCAATTTCGCCTTTTTGCAAGGCCATCAACGGCTGCCCAACCTTGACAAAAAACAGGCGGTCCACTTTGTTGACACCCCGGAAATAATCCCGATTGGCTTCAAAATTGTAACTCCCGGCCGCTTTGTCGTAGCCGGTCAGCCGGAAAGGCCCGCTGCCCATCACCGCCCGGGTATCTGTGCAAGACGCGGGATCAACAATATCCGCCCAGATATGCCGGGGCAGTACTGGCACCGTCGCCGCAATATTATTTAGAAATGGCGCATACGCACGACTCAAATAAAAAACCACCTGTTTCTCCCCGCGAGCCTCCACCCGCTCCACTACCCCCTTCACTTCCCGGGAAAACCAGGGGTGGGGATGTTGATCCAGGTATTCATAGGTAAAAACCACATCTTCGGCGGTTAACGCCTTGCCATCATGCCAGCGAATATTGTCCCGCAAATCAAAAGTCCAGGTTCGCCCGTCCGCCGACATTTGCCATTGTCCCGCCAGCCAGGGAATTACACCTTTTTCATCCTTCCAGGCTAACGTATCAAACAGCAAAGTCATTCGCAAATAACCCGGCCCCCGGGGATAGAACCCGTAGGGGCTGGGATACCCATAGTCGTCACCGGCCAATGTCAGCGTCATCCCTTTTTTATCTTTTGTTGCTCCCGATTGCCCACAGCCAACCAGCAATAAGACCAGCAGCAATACGGCCAGCAACAATATTCCTTGCTTTACCCGCATATTTTTACCAACCCCGTGTATATTCCTGATAACACTCCGGGCAAACAGGCTGCCCTTCCCGCAAATGGGCTCTTGCTTCCATCACGGCTTCACCACAGTCGTGGCAAACCACAGAAGCAAAAATTTTTGCCTCTCCCGGCAATTCCAGATTAATTTCCTTTATCATGAACAATTCCTCGTCAGCACCTTGCAGCAACTGCTGGGTCCGCTCCTGCTGCAGCTTCCCGAATTCTTTTTCTTGCTCCGGCGTCGCTTCCCCGCCGAACACGAGATTTCGCAAACGGGTCTGTTCCGGATTGGCCGCGGCCGGATCTGGACGCAACGCCACCCGGACCGCTTTGCCGGTTTCCCGGTTACCGATAATATATACCTGCTTGCCATAGTCTTTGAAAATCAAGTTTCCTTTGCCCAGAGTACACCCTAGCATCACCTGCAGAGCATCGACGCCGCAGGCGTCGGTGTGCACAATGGCAATCACTTCCTCATCCTGCGCCCGTTCCGCTCCCAGTCTTTTCAGCGCTGCCTGAGACGCCCGATAACCGATGGTCAGCCCCGGACACAGATGTCCGTGAAATTCCACCGCTTTTTTCAAGTCCGGATGATCCGCCAATATTTTTTCCATTCTAAAACACTCCTTCATTATTTGCATTTTTTAACTCAGTTTTTTTCCACTGTCATCACCGCAAAAATTCCAAATATTCCCAATGTTGTAAACCGGATAAATTGCTGTTCCTCCAACACCTTTTGCCATTGATCGCGGTTCCACAGCGTTTGACCGCCCCGCACCGCCCAAACCAGTCTGGACAATGCGTTATCCAGACTTTCCTCCGCGTCATCAATCCGGTTCCGTATGATCAGCCTCCCTCCGGGACGCATAGACCGCCGCAATATCGGCAATACCTGGGCCAGGTTGCGGGGACCAATCACATTGGCGCAAAAAATCACATCGTAATCCTGACCGATATCATCCTGCAAAAAGTCCCCGGCTACTACCCGGATCCGGTCACCAACGCCAAAATAGGCCGCCGTTTCCTGCGCCACCGGAACCACCGCCGGCAAATCCAGCAATGTGATCGCCAAATCTGGATACTTCCGGGCAAGAGCCGCGCTATATAACCCGTGGCCGCCGCCCAAATCCAATAAAGACTTCCGTCCGGTCATATCGCACACAACCATCGTTTCTTGCACCCCGCCCAACAAACTCGAAGCCCCAATGCTCAGCAGCCGTTCCCTTCCCCATTCCGGCGTAACAGAATCTTTTACCGCCGCGCCTAGCGCCATTCGCAGTTGTGCGGCAAAAGGCCCGGGTGGCGGTAAAAGTTCCATAACGGAAAACAGCTCGCCGGAAAAAAGCAAGTAACCCGCCGTCGCTGTCGTTCGGTAACCATCCGGAGACTCCGCGATCAATCCGGCCTGAATCAATACCGCCATCAAACGGGAAGCAACCAGTTCGTCGCCATCAATCCATTTTAGAAACGCCTCAAGCTGCCGAACCTGGCGAAAATATTCAAAAACTCCCTGCTCCCGGCACACATGCAGCACGTCCGGAAACAAACCAGCGTTGACCGCTTCTTTCAATACCTCACAGGCAACCGGAACCTGCGGCGCAAAAATATCCCTATCCATCGCATTCCCCAATCGGCTCTGGCCAATAAAATTTCTCTTCACATAAAAAACGGCGCAAAACAGTAAAGAGCCTATCGCCCTCTACGGTTTCGCACCGTCCTTATGTATGTTATGTTGTCTCACAATTGTCTATTATGGAAATCTTCTTGACTTCTATGATAATATTGTAACGCATTCTAAAATTCCTGTCAAATTTTTAAGCCTTTTATTCCTGCCGCTTTTTTTCTAGAAGCTGGTCTGCCAGGACAGGCTATAGGTGGTTCCCGGCATAGGATAACCAGCGGTTTCCTGATAGTCTTTGTTAAACAGATTATTTACCGCCAGCGATATCGTGTTGTTTTTATACTGCCAGGAAAATCCTAAATCAGTAATAACATAACCCCCCAGAGTTTCTCCGCTGCTGACTTTTCCGCTCAGGTAGCGTACATCCAACGCCGCACGGAAATTCTTGCCATCCTGGTAACGCAGACCGGTATTGAAAGTATGACGGGGAATACTGGTCAGGCTGGTTCCTCCCGGATCCATATTATCGCCGCTTTTGGAACCTACCTGGTTGGTATAGGAGGATACCAACGTCATCCGTTTCGACAATACGTAATCAGTAGATACTTCAATCCCTTTAATTTTCGCATTTCCAATATTATACGTAGGAGGATATCCTTTGCTCCCAGGAGGAGAATACGTATTAATATAGTTATCAATATCGTTATAATACGCGGTGATCCGCCAACCAAAACGGTCCGTGGCTTGTTTTTTCCAGCCCAGTTCATAGGAAACTCCATGTTCCGGCTCCAGAACTCCCATCGCCTGCTGCCACTGCGCCTGAGTGGTGAAACCGAGCGCAGCGGCGCCCAGACGGGGATTGCTGCCCACCGACCAATCAAAATAATTGCCGCTCCAGCGATAATAGTCCGAAGCTGTGGGCGGGCGAAAAACGCCGCTGACGCTGCTATAAACCGATTCTTTTTCACTGATTTTGCGGGTAACGCTCAGCTTGGGACTGAGCCAGTTCGTGGTATCGCTACGGGGTTTTTGGGCTAACGAAGTATCATAAACTGCCATATCCAGTTTATGTTGATCAAATCGCAATCCTAAACCCACCGTCACGTTCGGCCGCCATTGCCAGTTGTCCTGAATAAATACGCCGATTTGCTTTGTCTGAAGATCGGACTGAGAAGAAATCAAGTCATAATCCATCTTTTTATACTGCATTCCGTAGATTGTTTTATGATCACCATGTTCCCATATCCGCTGCCAGCCAATGCCTGAGGTGTCCAAATTGGATTCCCAGCTTTTCGATAGAGTGCTGATTAACGCCGTCCGCACCCATTCATCACGAAACTGCGTATTTTGAAATAAGTTAACGCTAGTGGCACCGTCCGTATAATTCAGCGAATAGTTATTTCCCCGCCAAAAACGGTAACTCCCTTCGATCCAAGGTGAAGCTGGCTTGCCGTAAGTCGGGGCGACCGGTACGGTCGGATAATCCGGATCATATCCTTTGGTTCCGGGGATATTGCCGACAATCGTTCCTTCCTTACGTTCTATATGTGTCCAAGCAAAAGCCAAACGCTGCGTATCGCTCATTTTATAGTTGAAGTTTATACTTAAATCTTTGCCATCGCTCCAGTTATTTTTATAGAAACCATCACTTTCCTGTTTATTGGCGTTTAATGTCCAGGAAAAGCGACCACTGTCACTGCTGCCTCGATTTGTCAACGAAGCTTTTTTAGTTTCATAACTACCATAACTAAATTTGAGATCGGTTTCTGTTTTACCCGGTTCCTCCTGTGTAATAATATTTACCACGCCGCCCCAGGAACCGCCGTAAAGAGCGGAGCTGGCCCCCCGGGTAATCTCAATTTTTTTGACATTGTTGAGGGGAATCATATCCCATTCCAGCCCTCGCCCTCGCATCAAGCCACCCTGGTTTTCCAACACATTCCCGTTGATCATGACCAGGAATCGGTCATTGCTAAGTCCCCGCATCGTCACCTGAGTTCCGGCTTGAGGACTGGACTGAACTGTAAACCCGGCGATATCCCGTAGCAAGTCGGTAATGCTGTTGATCTGTCCGGCGTCTATTTTGTCTTTAACATTAATGGATATTTTTTTCTGCGCTTCATTTTCCTTATCGCCTTTACCGATTACATACACGGTTTCCAGGTTATAATCCTGGCCTGTTGTCTCCGCAGCCGCCCAAACCGGCGAGGTGGCTAGACAGGCCAGGATCGCCAACCCGACCGCAGCCCTCATTTTTTTGCGTTTTCTCATCCTTGATGCCCCTTCCCATCCCTGATATAGTTACGGTTGCAATAGTTTCAGCTTCTCCAGTGGATTAACCCCTGCTTTTGCATAATCTTCAGGCCTTTCCCCGTTGGCCAGTTCAAAAGTTTTAATCGTGCTGACAAATATTTCCGGTTGATCATAGTAATACTGATATACGCTATTCATTTTCAAGCGGCGTTCCCAGGGGAATCCCTCTTTGCCTTCAAAGCCGGCGAGTTTTGTTCCGGCATTAAAATCAAAGGCCAATACTCGACCTTCGCCACGTTTTTCTTTTTCATTCCAACGAATAAAAATCCCGGCCATATTCTTGGCTTCCGGAATCAGTTTCGCCTTCATCTCCCCGCTGACCGGAATGACCGCCATACCGGATTTTCCCGGTGTTGTGTTCAATAGGGTCTGTAATGCATCATCCTTGCACCAATGAGGCGAGGCGATGATGTAGTATCTTTCGTCGACACTGGCAAGCGGCATTTCTTTGACCAGATAATTCACGATAAAATAACCGCTGTTCACGCCCGGACATAGATGGTCGTGGTACAGGGCCGCTTTCAAAAAATCCTGTGGAGCTCCCTGGACCGCCGCATTGCAGAAGCCGGCAATGGCGAACTCTTTACCGTTAAAGATTTTCTCCTTGACCTTTTCGTTCCAAACAGAAGGATAAGCTAACAACTCTTCCATGCCAATATTGGCGCTGGTCATTTTCGAAAACAGATTTTTCTGCCTCGCATTCTCATCCGATTTTTGCCACGTTGCTGCCCTGTTCACTTCAATATAAGCGCATTTGCCACTTTTTTTATCAAAAAACGCAAACCATAACGCGTTTTCCCGCGAGCTATGCACTTCCAGAAGATTATTGCGACCTTCCGTACAACCGGTTGCTTCCGTCAACCCATCCAAACACGGCGCCGTGCTTTGTCCATTGCACACCGCATAACCTGCATTGGTCAAAACAATCAGTTCCGCTGGCTTTTCACCGATTAAGCGCCAGGCTTCCACTGCCGCAGAACGGGAAACTCCCGTCCAGAAGGAATAGGAATCCTGCGCCGGCGCTGCAAAAGCAACACTGTACAACAGGCAAAACACACTCAATAACACCATCATTTTCCCTTTAATCATGCCTTGCTCTCCCCCCTTATTCCGTTACCATCGCCTTGATAAAATACCGGTCGTCCCGGTCAATCACTTCTCCAACCGCATATCCGGACTGCCGCAGCCAGGCAGCGACAATCGTTGCCGGCGGCAAACGGTCTTCCGCCACCTCTTTGTATTTTCCGTGAATGCCATTCACCTGGGCCCGGGAAATATCATGCATAATGACCAACACGCCATCAGCTTTCAAATGCCGCCTCATCTGCACCAAAAATCCCGGTTTGTCTTTCATATGCGGGAAAAAATTCAGACAGACCACCTTGTCATAGAGTTCCGCCACCGGCATTTCCATAATATCGCCAACGCAAAAACTGATATTCCCGAAATGGCGATATTTCGCCCGGGCGCGCTCCAGCATATTCGGCGAAAAATCCACGGCGGTAATTTTCCCGTAGGTTCCCACAAATTGGCGGATATACGGCAGCAATACTCCGGTGCCGCTGCCCACGTCCAGCACGCTTTCCCCGCTGCACAAACCGATGACTTCGATTAATTCCCGCAGTTTCCGTTCATTTTTTTCACGGGTTTCATCCCAGCTGTCCGCCAGTTTATCAAAAAAAACACTTTCAGCTGCTTGCACACTCATCCGGCTCCTTTCTCAATCCCGATATTTTTTCCAGTTTGCTGGCCAATAGCGGCAAAAATAACAATTGAATAAAAACACCCGGAACTCCGGTCACCAACGCGGTAACAACATAAACTTCCGGCTTTATCGGCAATTGCAGCGTCATCGACAATAACCAAACCGCCGCTCCCGCCGCCAGGCGTCCCGCCGTCATTGCCCCAACCAAGGCCAACCAGTGCGCTAGGTAATGCCGCCGACGCAAATAACCGGCCACCGCGCCATACGTCATAAGCTCCACGGTCATTATCGGCAAAACCGGCCACAGGGGCGGCATGCCGGTAAGCAAGCAGCTGATGAACGGCGACACCAGGCCAGTCAGAAAACCGGTCCTGGTTCCCATGATCAGCCCCGCCAGTAAAACAGGAATGTGCATGGGTAAAAACACCGAACCGGCAACGCCGAGCCAATGAAAAAATATTGGCAAAACTACCGCTATGGCCACAAATAATCCGTCGAAAACGATATGATTGGCTCTACGCATCCCCGAAAGCTCCTTTACATTTTATTGCCAAGCAGTGCGCTGACGCCAAAGAATCCAGGGTCGTCAGCGTACTGTTTTCTGTCGCGGCATCAGATTTTTTGAATCAGGCTGACATAGTACGCGCGGCCCGGCAAGGGATAATTGATTTGTTCCACATATTTTTTGTCAAAGAGGTTATCAATATAAAAACTAAGAGTCCTTTCCTTGCCCATTTCACGGGTGATGGACAAATTGTGCACGGTATAACCGCCAATATCGGTCGCCGTGTTGTTATATAGCGCTTTTTGCGAGCTGACCGCATTAATGGTGTAGCGAATCTGCCAGGGTTTGGCGTCATATTCATAAGCCAGCGCCACTTTATGCCTCGGTCGATAATCCAATTCCCCCATTAAGCCGGCGTCATTGCGGCTGGCGCCGACTTTCGCCGTATGCTGGTTGGTGTAGTTCAGGCTTAATTTATGATGCGCATCCATTTTATAAATATTTTCCCATTCCGCACCCCAGACTTTTACCTGATCCACGTTGTAGCAATAATAGGGATAGGAATGCTGAAAGTTTATATAGTCCTTGATATCCTGGTAGAAAAAAGTCACTTTCGAAGTGTATTTCGGACTGAAGCGATGTTCGACACCCACTTCATACCCCATTCCCTGTTCTGGTTTCAACGCCTGGCGGTAACCCGGATTACTGCCCATTCCGGTGCTGGCGGTGTTGTAGTTCTGGGACCACCAGTAGTATTCCGCCATGGAAGGCGCTCGCCACAAATGATTAATGGAGAAAAATGTGGCGGTTGCGGCATTATTGCGGAAAGTAAAGCTCAGCTTCGGCGACAACGCGCTTTCCCTGGTATCGCGCATGGCTGATCCCCGGGCATCATCCGGGCTGCCAGCAAAATGGTCATAGCGCAGCCCCAAATAGGCCGACCAGCGTTTGTCAATTTTCCAGTTGTCATCGACATAAAGTCCCCAAAGATCTACCTTCTGCGAAGGGTAGAGATCGCTGGAGCCGGCGGGACGCACATCATACCAGCCGTAGCCATAGCGCAGCCGTTTGTACTCAGCTCCATAACCGTAGGTATGATTTCCCGCAGAATATTGACCGGAAATTCCCAAACTGTCAGAAGTGTCGCTGATAACGGTCCGGTCCAGCACTACCGAGGTTCCCGCCGCGTTATAGTTTACTTCCCGACGTTTTTCGTTATTTTTCCAATAATCCACGCGCCAGAATCCATGATCTGTTTTATGCCGGAAAGACAGATCATAGTACGTATTGTATTTTTTCCAGTAGGATCCCGGATTTGGTGTCGTCATCGGACCTCCCGGCGAAAGCGTTTCGCCGTCGCTGACGGGATAGGACGGATCATAATCTGCGGTTCCCGGGATATTGGCCCGGATAAAGCCTCGGCGGCTGTCAGTGTGGCTGATGCCGAAGGTCAGCTCATCTTTCTGCGTAAAATCATATTGCAGCCGCAGTCCGAGCTGCTCCGATTCATAATCATTGTTCTTTAAAAAAGCGTCAGTTTCCGTTTTACCTCCAGTGATGTTAAAATGCAATTTCCCCGCGTTGCCGCCGTATTGAAACTGATAGTCCCGCCGCCCCTGACTGCCGGTGACTAAATTGATCTGCCCGCCGTTGTCGCCACTATCCTTAGTGATAATGTTGATGACACCGCCCAGGGTATTGCCGTGGGCCGCCGACTGGCCGCCCTTGATGATCTGAATTTTCTCCACCGTGTTCAGGGCAATGGTGGTCCAGTCAATGTATTGACCTCCCATAACGCCGGCGGAATTAATCTGCCGGCCATTTAACAGTACCGTATATCGCCGCGCGTCAAACCCCCGCAGCTTTACCGTACCATCCTGGTTGTCACCCGCCACCGCCCGCTGCTGAATATCAATCCCCGCCGACTGGCGGAGCAGCTCCGGGATGGTGGAAGCCTTGCCGGGACTGACAACTTTTACGTTAATCGTCGATTCCTGAGGATTGCTTTTTTCACTTTCCGCCTGGACCACAATTTCCTCCAACTGATACGTCGGGGTTTCCTGGGCCAGCGCCGGATTTCCGGCGAACAGCCAGCCGCCGCACAAAACAGCGGCCATGATCCTCTTTCTGATTTTTCTCTGCATTTCTTCTCCTCCTTGAGCATGTTCCGCGATAACGGAACTATTTCCATAAATCAACTGGTTTGCGCGTTCTACCCCGGCCCCCCTTCCTTCCTGCGAGCGAAAATAAAAAGCCTGAAATGGGGGCTCTCCGGCTCCCGTTTCAGGCTTCTTGCCCAATTTTTTATATGTGAAATTCTTTCATCGCAGTATCTCGATACGTGACGGAAGCGTCGGCCCCCGGTTTCAATCCCGCACTGTTTTCATCGTTGCCATTCCGGCCAGCGCAAACGTCCCCGTGTAAAAGATCAGCACACCCAATGAAATCCAGGGAACACCGCCGCCGCTGCCAATACTTCGCAAACAGTAAGTAGCATGCGTCAACGGCATGATTTCAATGAGAATTTGCACAATATAAGGCAGCTTTTCCAAGGAAAAAAAGGTTGCGCACAAAAAGGACATCGGCAGCAGTACATAAGTAGTGAAGTTTCCCATTGCCTCATGGGTTTCCGTCAGCATACCCGCCACCAAGCCCAACGCCGCAAACAGCAGGCAAGTCAGCGCCAGCGCCAATAAAAACCAGACATCCACCAAAAACCGCGCGCCGAACATATAGGCGATCAAAAAGATCACCGAACAGGAAATCAGTCCCCGCAAACTTCCCGCCAGAATTTTACCCGCCACAAAAGACCCCATATCCATTGGAGCGATCAAATATTCCTCCAATGTCTTATGATACAGACGGCTCATATTGAGCGGCGAACCCACCGCACTGAAGCTGATGTTCATGGCGTTCATCGCCATGATTCCGGGAACGATAAAATCGAGATAGCTGCCTCCGGCGACACTGCCACCCCGTCCCACTCCCCAGCCAAAGGCCACCAGATACAGGATGGGACTGATCATCCGGGAGAGAACGAACTTAATTAATTTACGATCCAGCACCAACCAATCCCGCCAAAAAACCGTGGCCACATCTTGCAGATTCATTACCCCGCCACCTTTCTGCCGGTCAGCTCCACAAACACATCCTCCAAATTGGAGCGTCGCAACGTGACGTTGGCAGTCAGCGAAGCGGCAAACTCGGCGGCAGCTTGCCGGCTCGGCCAAAAGCGGTACTGGGTACTGCCACTCTCGCTCCATTCCACCACGAACTCGCCCAGTCGTTGGCATAAGGCGGCGGGAGTGTTCAATGCGATCAACCGACCTTTTTCCAAAATAGCCACCCGCCGGCAAAGGTTTTCCGCCTCCTCGATATAATGGGTCGTTAACAGCACCGTCAATCCCTCATCATTTAGCCGTCGAATCAGATCCCAGATTTTTCGCCTCACCTGGGGGTCCAAGCCTACCGTGGGTTCGTCAAGAAACAGCACCTGAGGACGGTGCAGAAGGGCCCGGGCGATCATCAGCCGGCGCTTCATACCGCCGGAAAAGGTATTGACCATATCATCACGGCGGTCTGCCAATTCCACATACTCCAGCATTTCCTCCACCCGCCGATGTCTTTCCGGCAGCGGAATATGATGCAAACGTCCGTGTAACTCCAGATTTTCCGCCGCTGTCAAATCAATATCCAGGTTTAAATGCTGGGGAACTACGCCAATCAGCGCCTTTATGGCCAGTTCCTCCTTCGGGGACCGCCGGCCGCCGATGGTGATTTGGCCGCAGCTGGCCCGGGTCAGCATGGTCAAAATGCGTATAGTGGTTGTTTTACCGGCGCCGTTGGGTCCTAACAGTCCAAAGGTCTCTCCTTTGGCGATATGAAGATTCAACCCGTCCACCACCGTCCGTTCACCAAACCGTTTAACCAGTCCTTCCATCTTTATCATATCTTTAATTCCGCCTGCCTTATTTTTGATGACTATGGACACCATGGTGGTGTCCGCCGTGATGGTCGTGCCCTCCCTGAAACAATTGCTGCAGTTTTTTCTGATCAGCCCCCACTTCCTGGAACGGCTTGCGGCGCATCCGGTGGCTAAGAGCCACTTCGGTAATTTCCTGCACATGAGCGGCTTCGACCTTCGCTGCGCCATTCCAGGCCGCCAGGGCTTTGGCCGCTTTCAGCATCACCAGATCGGCGCGATGGCCATCGACCCCCATCTGGATCGCAATATCGGCAATCTGAAAAAGAGTCCCGTCCTCAATGGTGACTTGGGGCAACAGATCCCGGGCGGCAACGATTTTCTCCCGTAATGCCGCCTGTTCTTGTTTCCAGCGAGCGGCAAAAGCTTCGCCGTCTTCCTCAAAGTCGGAGCGCCGTTTGATGACTTCCACCCTTTGGTGCGGCTCATGGATACCTTCAATCGTGACGCACAATCCGAAGCGATCCAACAATTGCGGTCGCAGTTCCCCTTCCTCAGGGTTCATGGTTCCCACCAAAATAAACTGGGCAGGATGAGAAAAGGAAACTCCTTCCCGTTCCACGGTGTTCACTCCCATGGCAGCGGCATCCAATAATACATCCACAATATGGTCATCCAATAAATTGACTTCATCAACATATAAAATCCCTCGATTGGCCTCCGCCAGCACACCGGGTTCAAATTTTTTCTCTCCCTGTTTGATCGCATGTTCAATATCCAGCGTTCCCACTACCCGGTCCTCCGTGGCGGAAACCGGCAGATTCACCACCCGCATGGATTGTCTCTTGCGCGGCAATGTTTCCCCGGCTTCAAACCGCTGATGACAACTGGGACAATGATTCAGCGGCTGGTCCGGATCGCAGCGGTACGGACAATCCGCCACCACTTCAATATCCGGCAATAATTCCGCCAAGGCCCGAACCGCCGTGGATTTAGCGGTTCCTTTCTCCCCGCGGATCAAGATTCCGGACAAGCGCGGGCTGATCACGTTCAAAAGCAGCCCTTGCTTCAAATTATCCTGCCCGACAATGGCGCTAAACGGATAGTTTTGCGGTTTATGGTTATGCACAAAAACTCCTCCAACCCAGTATTTATTTATCTAATATCATCTGATGGCATCCTATGAAATCTATTGGTGTTCTTAGGCCAGCGCGCCGCGCACGATACCGGCCAGTCCTTCCGACTGCAGTTGATCAATGGTGTAGTATTCGCCGCCCAGCTGCTCGGCCAGATCCCGGGCCAGACCAAAGGTCAGCAAGCCTTTCTTTTCGGTATCAATCACCAAATACTTGATCGCCAGCTCTTCCCTCATGGTTTGGGCGGTCCGCCGCGTCTCCTCCATCGGTTTGCCACCGTCCATGGAAACGTTGGCTTTGCCGTCGGACAGGATGACCATGATCGGACGCATATGGGGACTGCGTTTGAGTTGCTGGCGCACCATTTCAAAGCCCTGAGTCAGGCCGGCGGCCAGCGGCGTTTTGCCGCCGACCGGCATTTCACTGAGACAACGTTGAGCCAATTCGACGCTGTTGGTCGGCGGCAGGAGCACTTCGGCCCGATCACCTTTGAACGCCACCATGCCCACCTTGTCGCGTTTTTGATACGCATCCAACAGCAGCGATAAAATAGCGCCCTTGGTTTCGATCATCCGCTGATTGGCTCCCATGGAACCGCTGGCGTCAACCACGAACATCATAAAATTGCCGATGCGCTTTTCCCGGACTTTTTCGCGAATATCACTATTCTCAATCAGTAACGCCGGCCCGGCCATATCCAGACGCCGCCGCCGCTGAAAGGGAGCCGCCGCCCGAATGGTGGCGTCGATAGCCAGGTCATCGCGCTCGCGGTGGCTGGTGCTTTTTACGTAGCGACCGACGCTGGAGTCGGTCTTGGTACGGGAGCGGCGTCCCGATCCCCGCCGGGCCTGCCGATCCTTATCGTGGCTGATGCGTTTAACGGCGAAGGGTTTACCGACGGCGAAGACGACTTCCTGAGACGGATTGGCGTTGTTGTTTTTATCCTTGTCTT
The DNA here is from genome assembly GCA_035560935.1 of Patescibacteria group bacterium. Taxonomy (GTDB): domain Bacteria; phylum Bacillota; class Negativicutes; order Sporomusales; family Sporomusaceae; genus DATMYQ01. The sequence goes on from DATMYQ010000274.1 coordinate 17,525, forward strand.
CTTTTTCATCCTGATTTTCCGGTTGCTCTTCGCGCTCCTCCTTCTGATCCGGCGGATTGTCCGGCGGCTCAGAAGGCGGCGGCGGGGTATTGTCTTCCTCTTCCGACTCTTCCGGTTCTTCCTGATTTTGCGGTGTTTCCGACTCTTCCGGCGGTTGGCGGCGGCGGTGAGCCAATACCAACGGCGCGATATCGTCCACTTCCTGACGGGTCACCTGGGATAACCCCCGCCAGGCAGTCAGCGTACTCGCCGCCCGATCCAGCACGATGTCCGCCCGATGACCGGCGGTGTAGGCCGCAGCGCAAAGCTCACTAATGTATTCATAAATATCCTGCGGCGTATTGACCTGGCCCAGCAGTTGGCGGGCAGCGGCGATCCGGTTCGCCAGTCCTTCCTGCTGCGGCTGCCAGCGGGCCTGAAATCCGCTGGGGTCGGCCTCAAAGGCGTCCCGGCGTTTCATAATGTCCACCCGGGCCTCACGATCAGTCAGCCCTTGAACATCAGCGCACAGAGCGAAGCGATCCAGAAGTTGGGGCCGCAGATCACCTTCCTCGGGATTCATAGTACCCACCAGGATAAACTGGGCCGGGTGGGTGACGCTGATTCCTTCCCGCTCGACGACGTTAACACCGCTACCGGCGGCATCCAGCAGCACGTCAACGATGTGGTCGTCCAGCAAATTGATTTCATCGATATAGATAATCCCCCGATTGGCCTCAGCCATCAATCCGGGTTGAAAGGCCCGGCAGCCTTGTTGCAGCGCCTGTTCAAAGTCCAGACTGCCCACTACCCGGTCTTCGGTAGCCGAAACCGGCAAATCAATCACCGGTACCGTCAACACGGAAGTAACCACTCCGGATTCTGTCTGCAACCGTTGGCGGCAATCGGGACACAACTGTTCCGGAACCGCCGGATCGCAGTGATAGGCACAACTGGACACCACGTCCATTTCCGGCAACAGCGAAGCCAGCGCCCGGACGGCGGTGGATTTAGCCGTTCCTTTCTCGCCGCGGATTAAGATACCGCCCAGTCGGGGATTCACCGCATGGAGCAAGAGTCCCAACTGCAGTTCTTCCTGACCGGCCAAGGCGGCGAACGGATATACCGTCCGCCGTTGTTTGGTCATCTTGTGCATGATCAACACCTCTGTCTTTCGGGCAGCGTCTGCCGCCGCTTGCTGATTCATTAAAACTTATGGGTAAATTCCAGATAAGTTGTCCGCCCCGGCGCCAGGTAGTAATTATAGTATTTCTTATCCGTCAGATTATCGATGCTAAGTGACAGCGTCGTGTCCTTTGACATTTTGTAGGATATTTTTGTATTCACGACAAAACAAGCTTCAATGGTGCCATAACCGCTCTGCCCCTGTTTATCCGGGCTGTTGGCTTCGCTCATATAACTGCCGATGATATTTCCCTGCCACTTTCCTTTGTTATAGTCAAAACCTATATTGAACATGTTTCTCGGCACGTTCGACTGTTGCTTATCAACATTTTCCGGCGCAGCTTCGCTTTCCGTGATCACAGAATCGGTGTAAGTGTAATTAAGGAAAGTATTCCAAGAAGGACTCAACTTTTTATTCATGCTAAACTCCAGTCCGTTGATTCTGGCTTTGCCGGAATTAATGGACTGATATACGGTGCGCCCGGCTGAATTGGTATAGGTTTTTTTATCGATAACGTCCGTGACATCGGTATGAAAAAGATTCATCTTTAGCAGCAAGGTTTTATCAGCCTGATAATCAAATCCCACTTCGTAATTTACTGCTGTCTCCGGCTTTAAATTGGGATTTGATTTATAAATGCTGCCGGTGCTGCTTTCCCAGTCTTTAGCCAGTTCATACACATTAGGCGCTCTGAAAGCCTTGCCGATAGACGAACGCATGGTCAATTTGTCGTTAATGATGTGTACCAGCCCTACTTTGGGATTAAAGCTACTGGCGGAACTTTCGGGAGTACTGTTAGTCACGTATTTCTTCAAACCGCTGTTGTATCCATAGGTATACCCGTCGTAAAAACTCCAGTTATCGTAGCGGGCACCTAAATATAACGTATTTTTATCATCCATTTTGCGTTCATCCTGGATATAGAATGAATCTGTTTTGGTCGCTCCGCCGATATTCGAGTCAGAATTAGCGGTTGTCATTGCTAAATTAGTTCCCTTAGAGGCTGCGGTCAAGGTTTTCCCAATAGAATCTGAATTTTCCGTTTTGCGCGAATATCCTACGACAAGTGAATCCTTATCCCCCATTTTGAAGTTGTACTGCAGCTCCGCCTGCGTCGTTTTGGATGGATTCTGCGTATAAGAGTAGGAGGAGATATTGTTCGTTGTTGTGCTGTAAGAAGTGGATACATACCAGCTGTCGATCTTTTGTTCTCCATAGCTGAGCTTCAACAAGCTGGTATCGGTTAATTTATTTTCATAACTGAGATTCCAACTGTCCGACTCTCGGCCGCCCCGATCCGCCAAAAAATCATAGAAATAATTATACTTGTTGTTTCCTCCCGTAAGCGTGAACTTACTTCTTTCATCCGGATGATATATCAACTTTGCGTTGTACAATTCGCGATCGATACCGTTGTTACCGGGATATTTGGCCTTATCCGAACCGGCTTTAGCGGTTAAATAATCTTCACTGGTCACATAACCATCCGTGGAATATTTCTGGCCGGACAGGAAATATTGCCATTTTCCGACGGACCCGCTGGTGTACAGGGATCGGTTCTCCGTTCCTTGTGCACCGATCCCCGTTTTCAAAATGGTTTCGGTTTTTGCTTTTTCCTTGGTGATAATATTGATGACGCCGCCCATGGCGTTTGATCCATACAAAGCTGATGCCGGTCCTTTGATGACTTCAATTCGGTCAATGTTTTCCGTAGGAATGTTCGCAATATCAACACCACCGCTATAACCATCATTCATCGGCAGCCCATCCAACAGGATCAGCACCTGCTTTTGGCTGCCAAACCCCCGCATAAGGATGGAATCCGTGGTTCCCATGACTCCTTTTTTCGACATCACCACCACTCCGGGAATGGCGGTCAAAGCATCGGATATTCTTTTGATATTACGTTTTTCCAGTTGCTCACCAGTAATAATTTCTACCGCTGACGGAACTTCTTTCACTTTTTTCTCAGTTTTCGTCGCCGTCACCACCACCTGGTCCAGGTCGAAAACTTGCTCCTCCGCTGCCGCCGAAGCCATTCCCGCCGTGGACAACATCAATCCCGCCAATAACGTTACGGCGACTTTCTTACGTTTGTGATTCTTTTTCATGTCTCCTTCATTTCCCCCATCATCCTTGATATTTGTTATGTAAAATGCAATCCGGCGGCCCGTCAGCGAACCTTTTTCAACTTTTCTTTCCAGGCAGGTACATCTTCTATCGTGACAATATCAATAGCTCCGCCCTGAAATTCGCCGGTCACATCTCCCATTCGTTCTTCCATCCAGCCTTCCACTTCCATATAGGTTTCTTTCAGTTCCTCCAATACATCATCCGAAGCTTGCCACAGGCCCCTTTGAGCGGCTTCCAGCAGCCGACGGTTGATTTCCTCCAGCGCCCAGGGATTATTTTCTCCAAACCATTGGCGCATTTCTTCATCCATGACATACGTTCTGGCCAAATCATCGAACACCCAGTCCGCCACCGCACCGGTGGTGGCTTCCCAGCCATAAACATGCGAGATCCGTTTGGCCATATCGCCGCCGCCTTTGTAACCGTGCCGCTTCATGCCTTCAATCCATTCAGGATTCAGGATCTTCACCCGGACGATATTGTTAATTTCCTCCGATAAAGTAATCACTCCCGGCCGCTCCGGGTCCCGGGTATCGCCGAAATAGGTCTGCACTTCGCCGCCATTTTCCGAACGGGCCGCAGCCGTCAATCCGCCATAGTAGGAAAAATGGCAGCAGCAGCCAAAGAGATCATACTCATCCGTAGCCGCCTTATTATAAGTCAAATCCACGCTGGCCAGCTGACGTTTGAACTGACCGATATTTTCCCGGCCATTCCGATTTTTTCCGTAAGCATAGCTGCTCCAAGCAATGAATATATCCGCTAAATCCTGCTCGGTTTTCCAGGCCGATGCATGCACCGCCAGACTGACGCCGGCGCCGTAGGTATTGGGGCGGCTGCCGAAAATCCGGGCGGTAGCCTCTTCCCACGCCTCTTCACTGTCATCCCGCAGTTGCTCCCGAGTGTGCTTGCGGACAAAGTTCTGTTCCGGCGGTTCGTCCAACACCGCCACCGTACGGATGGCCTCATCAATCAGGTCGATCACGCCGGGAAAGCAATCCCGGGTAACCCCGCCGATCCGCAGCGTCACATCCACCCGGGGCCGGCCCAGTTCTTCCGGAGGAATCACGCGAACTCCTTTGACCCGACCGCCGGGCTGCCACTGCGGTTCCACACCCAGCAAAGCCAATATTTGCGCCACCTGTTCGCCATCCGTCCACATACAGTCGGTGGCGAACAGCACCATGCCGCAGTTTTCCGGTACGCGCCCGGTATCCGCCTGATGACGGGCGATCAGCGCTGTCGCCAATTTTTGTCCCACCCGCCAGGCCGCCCGGGTGGGTATCCGTTCCGGATCGGCGCTGTAAAAATTCCGCCCGGTGGGCAATATATCAGCCCGGCCCCGGGTAATCAGCCCGGAGGGTCCTGCCGGCAGATAACGACCGGCAAAACCGGATAACAAGGCGTCGATTTCACGGGACGCATCCAGTCGGGCGTCAATATCGCGAATTTTATCCCTCCAGAACCCCAGCTTTTTCGCATCACTGCCGTTCACCAGACGGTCGCCCATAATTCGCCGGGCTACGTTAATTAATTCCTGCTCCGTCTCATCCCTGCTCATTGCAATATCGCCTCTCCTTCTTCCACCGCCCCGGGATTAATCCCGGCGAATTCCCGGATAAACTCCCGGACATAGCCGTTGATCTCATCCAATAAATTGCCATAATTCTTGCCAAAGCTTTCATGCCAGATATGGGGTTCATCCTGAAGACGGTCATAATCAAGGCCCATCATTTCCGCCACCTGGCGGCTCATTTTTCCCTGCTCGCCGGTATCGTGTTTTAAGACGGCCTGGATAAAGCTAAGACGCCGTTCTCCCTGGGGAATGTCGCCGAACACGTGCAGGCCATCTTGATGCATCCGGCCTTTCAACCGGGTGATCGTTCCGTGAAGTTCTTCAGCGATCGCGGCAAAGTTTTCATGGCGATGCCCCTGATCGGCCAGCAAATTGGCCGTCACGGCCTGATCCAGAATCAGATGCTCCAGTTCGTGAGCCCGGGCGGGATCGATCTGACCGACTTTTAAATATTCATCCAGTAGCTGTTCCAGTTCTTCCAGAGGTCCGTACATCCCCGCATCGACCATCACCGTCTGCATATGTCCGACCAAAGCGGCATAGCTGCGCCGCTTGGCAATCGTGCCTTCCGGCGGATTATCGGTATTGTATATGTATAAATGCGGCAGCGTTCCCAGCGTCAGTTCGGGATAGCAATTCTCCGACAGCCCCAGTGATTTTCCCGGTAAAAACTCCAAATTACCGTGGGTTCCCACATGCACCAGCACATCGGCGCCCCAAATATCTTCTAAGAATCGATAGGTGGCCACATATTGATGGGTAGGCGGACACTCGGGATCGTGAAGAATCTTACAAACCTGGCCGTCGCAGCGGGCGCCGGCGCAGCCCCGTTTGGGCTGGCAGCAGACCACCACATTACCGTAATCGACGCCGGTGATGAGAATTTTACCGTCGTAGACCATGGCGGCAGGCACACCGTCCTTTTCCTCTCCCGGCGGGTTACCCCAGGTTTCGATCATCGCCGTCTGCACCGCGGCGGGAAAGCCATCAAACCAGCGGCGATATTCCGCAGCGCTCAGATAGCGCAGCACGCCGCCTTTGTCAACGATTTCCTCAATCGGCGTCCAGCGAAAATCGGAAATGGCTTTGGTGTCCATAATCCGGTCGATCAGGACTTTGCCGGATTCCGGGCGATCTTTCAGGTGATAGCCGGCCTGTTCCATCCGGGCCATAATCCGGGCCACGCTTTCCAGTGAATCCAGATTGGCCGCCCCGCCCACCGCCAGTTCTACGCCGTGGCAGGGACTGTTATGCAGGATAAAGGCCACTTTCCGCTCAGCCGGTGGCTTGGCCCGCAGTTGCAGCCATTTTTTCACCCGTCGGCACAGGTAGTTCACCCGGCGATCCATCGGCAGGTAGCGCTCCAGTGCGCCATTTTCCGCTCCTTGTTTTTCCCGGTGCAGGCAGCCGATGACGACGGGTTCAATGACGCCGTTGCACTCCGGCATGGCAACCGACATGACCATGGTCGGCCCTGAAATTCCATAAGCGTCCACCCGCCATTCTTCTTCGGTCTTGCCGTAAGTGAAAAGACCTTTTATGATCGGCACGCCCAGAGTGCGCAGCAATTCTTCGCCGGCCGGCGCGGCATTCATTTCTCTTTCTCCCTGCTTAACCAGGAAGAAGGACTGCAGATTGATTAGGATGTCGATCACCGGCTGACCGTCCCGCATAAAGTAATGTTCGATCACATAAGCGTTATCCTCGGAACCGGTTTCCACGTCCCGCCGCCCGCTGCTGAAGGCTGGTAGGACGTTGCAGCCCAGTTGCGTCAACTCGCCGATCAATGACTCCACCACTTCCAGATTGTTGTTCAGCCATAAATGCCGGTAGCACAACAGTCCCACTGTAGGCCGCCCCGGTTGATAAGCGGGACAGGAGTCAAGGAAATCGGCGGCGTCGGCCAAAAGCCGCTCCTGCCCGGGAAAAAAAATGCCCTGCCAGGAAACCTCCTGGGGCGGCGCCGCCACCACGTCCGCTCCCAATATTTCCTTCATTATGTATAGCAGAGCATTTTGCGAATTTTCCGGCCCGCCCAGCGCCAGGTAACGTTGCACCGTCAGCGTCGTTGCGGCGGCAACGTTGTTATAGGTAACCAATCCGGGATCATAGCCAAAAGCCACCGTTGGCTTTGTTCTCACGATATCATCCATTTCACCGGCAATTTCCTGCCAGATAGCGTTGGTGGAGGGAAAAAGCAGCAAAGCGTCCGCCTCATTGCGTAAATAGTTGAGGAAATATCGCCGATAGTCGGGATCTTCCAGGTCCCGGATGCTGCACATCACATACTCCAGGCCGGGAATTTCTCCTGCCGCCACCGCCAATGCCGGCATATAACTGGTCCACATCAAAGCGCCGATTCGTATTTTTTTCATCTTGTTTCCCCTTTCATAGGCATGACCGGGCAATTTCATATAATGGCCGCAGCGAGAAATGATAATATATTCCGTAGGTGTAACCCAGATAGCTGATTTTGGTGAAAGCCACCGCCGTCGCCATCAGCATATAGCTGACCAGCAATAATTTTTCCCCCATCGCCATATGCAGTTCCTCCAGATACACTCTCCGGTTATACGCCCGAAAAGCCCGGCTTTCCACCGCAACTGCCAATGTTCCGGCCCGCCGGAGGCAATTGGCCAAAATCGGCGACAGCACTTGCAGGCTGAAACGGCTGCCGCCCCGCAAGCGCGAGGCGGCCATCACCTGCATGGTTTCCTGCATCAACACCGGAATAAACCGTACCGCTGTCACCGCCATAAACGCCAGACTGTAGGGCAGACGTAGCCGGACCAGTCCCAGCAGCAGTAGACGGGTATCCGTAGTCCAGCAGACCAACATCCCCAGCGAGGTCATCACCGCCATCCGCAACCCCTGTCGCAGGCCGTAAACCATACCTTCCTGGTACACGTACAGTCCTTTGGTCAACGGCCCTAAAAGCGGAAATCCCGGAGATATCAGCGTGAAGATCGCCGTCCGGGGAGTTTGCTCGTAGAATAGCGCCTGACTGAAGACAGCACCCCATAAACCCAGGATAATCACCGTACTGACCACCTTGATCTTAACGGCTTCCAGACGGGCTGCCGCCATTCCAGTCAGCCCCATGGACAACAGACCTCCCAGCACCCAGGGGTTGTCAATAAATACGACCAGTAAGCCAGTAGTCAGCAACATCAGAATTTTGACCCGGGGATCGAGCCGGTGCAGCATTGTGGAGTGGACGCCAACTCCGGAAACATCCTGCCAACTCAGCATATCCACCGCGCCTCCAATTCCTGGGGAGTAAAGACATTGTCCAAGCCCAACTCCTGTCCCACCAGCCAGGAAGGTGTCGGCCGCAACCCGCACCGATTCATCAATTCCCGGTCGGCCAACAGCTCCCGCGGCGCGCCGTCCGCCGCCAGCCGCCCCTGATCCAGCACCAGTAGCCGGGTGGCATGCGCCAAAGCGATTTCTACGTCGTGCGTACCAAACACTAATGTATCCACCTGTTCCCGCAGTGCCGCCATCATACCATCCATATTCCGTTTATCCTGTCCGGTGGTCGGTTCATCCAAAAACACAATCAGCGGCGCCATGGCCACCACGGCGGCGATGGCCACCCGCAGACGCTGACCCCGGCTAAGGGCTAAAGGCGAATCATCCTGCAAACGGTCCAGCGAAAAATTTTCCACCACCCGTTTATAACGCTCCTTTATCACCGCCGGCGGCAATCGAAGGTTGTGCAGTCCAAACTCGATCTCGCGGCGAACTGAAGTTTGAAACAGCATCAGGTCAGGATTCTGCATCACCATGCCCACCATGCCCAAGGGCAGTTTCCCGCCAAACGAAATGCCAGCAATACGAACGTCTCCCTGCTGCGGTGCCTTTAGACCGGCCAAATGGGACAGCAGCGTGGATTTCCCGGCGCCGTTGCGGCCCATCACCGCCACTCGTTCCCCCCGTTTTACCCGCAGACTGACGCCGTTCAGCGTATACTCCTCTTTCTTACCGTAACGATGGTAAAGATCCCTGGCTTCAACAGCCGCCAAACCGTCAACGGGATACCTTATCTTGGGGAAAAACGGCAGATGCGTTCTTGCGCCGGAAATTGCGGAAGAGCCATGCTTGCGTCGTTCCTGTTTTAGTAAGGTAACCGTTTCCCCCACAGTCATCCCCACTTGGTGGAAACGACGACTGATTTCCACCGTTTCCGGCAGACGCAGCCCCATCCCGGCAAACAATTCCGCCTGGGCCATTGCTTGCCTGACCGGCGCATCAAACACGAGACGCCCTTCATCCATTACCGCCACTCGTTCCACATACTGAGCCACTTCATGAATACGATGCTCGACCATCACCACCGTTACCCCATAGTTTTGCTGTAGTTTTTTCACAATTTCCAACACTTCCACCGCCCCCTGAGGGTCCAGCTGACTGATAGGCTCGTCCAGCGCGAGGATGTGAGGCCGCAGCGCCAGCATGGAGGCGATGGCCAGCCGTTGTTTTTGTCCCCCTGACAGCGCCGTCGTACTGCGTCGTTGAAAACCGGACAAATCCACCGCAGCCAGCGCCCATTCCAGGCGTTTCTCAATCTCTTGCCTGGGCAGGCAGAGATTTTCCGGGCCAAAAACAACTTCATCCTGGATAATTGTGGAAAAAATTTGATCATCAGGACATTGTTGCACCAGGCCGACCCGGGCGGACAGCTGCGCCATGGTCTGGGACCGGGTATCCATTCCCGCCACCAGCACCAGCCCCATACTTCGTCCGCCGGACAAATGAGGGATGATCCCATTCAAACATTTGAGCAGCGTACTTTTTCCGCAGCCGGTGGGCCCGGTCAGCAGCAACATTTCTCCCGGCTTCACCGTAAGGTTCACTTCCCGGAGAGTGGCCTCCCCTCGCCCCGGATACCAAAAATTGAAATTTTGTATTTGAATCATCCGCTTCCTCTCCTAATCCATCACCGTACGTTTCAAGGAATCTCCCAAACGCCGACCCGCCACAGCTCCCGCCGCCGTATAAAAAAATCCGGCGGTAGCCACCGCGCCGATGTACCAGTCGGCGTAAAACAAACGGTACAAGGTCATATAAGCCATAAAATTCATATACGTGGTCGCCACATCCACCAAACCACAAACCACCGCCAGCCCGGTGACGCCGCTCAGTCCCCCCTGCCGGCCGCGGCTGATGCCGGTAATGTATAAACCGGCTTCCAAAAACAGTGCTAACATCGTGTAGGATAAAATTTGCACCGGTGTAAAATGTCCAAAGATAAAACCGTTCAAAATCATCCTCACCGCCACCATCAGCGCCACCGCTCCCGGCCGGGGAACCAGCACCGCCAGAGAAATCAGCAGCGTAAACAATACTGTCTGATTAAAAAATCCTGTCAGGAAAAAACTGAACGGACCCAATACCACGTGAGCAATATCCCAGAGAATGGTGGACGGTAAATTGACGGTCACAAAGGTTGCCGTGCCAAATAACGACACAATCACCATTTCCTTGGTGGAAAAACGCTCCAATACGCCTTCCCGCCGCCAGAGCAGCCAGCCAATTCCTCCCACTGCCGCCAGCGTCATCAACGCCGTGATGATCACTGGCCGGTCATTGCGGGCACTTAAAAATACGGATTTTTCCTGAGTGCTGATAACCTGCCGGGTTCCAAAAACGCTGGCTTCCGCCAGCAAACGGTAGTTGCCTGCCAGAACGGCGTTCTCATTCAAATACACCGGCAGTACCACCTGACTGTTCGTATGCGGCGCCAAGGAAGCCACAGCGTAACTGTACCCAAAACCGGCATTTTTATGCGGCGGTGACATAAATGCAGCCGCCAAGCCCCCCGTAGCGGCGTCTTTAATTTTTCCGCTGACCAATACCAGCGCTTGCTGGTCACCATCGTTGCGCAAGGTGACAATGCTGTAGGCAAAAGGTTCTTCATCCAGGCGGTTGTGTTCTGTCTGGGCTCCCAGCAACTGCGTTATCCTGCTAGGCGGGTTGTAAACCAGCGCGCCGGAGCAGGCTTTCGGATCAAACCGACCCGCCGCGTCTACCGGTAGCTCCACGGACTGAATGCGAATGTTCGCGCTTATTTCCGCCGTTGACGCCACCTTCAAGGCTACACTTTCCTGCAATCGCCAGCTATCGGTTCCATCGCTGAAACTCCCTTCCGCTTCCATCACCATTTTTCCGGTTTGACTTCTCGTTTTTAATTGCAACTGCTCACTCCAAATTTCATGGCGGGTCGATAAACGACGCTCTCCCGTCACATAGACAACCCCGTGCCGTTCTTCACAATGCAGCCCATTCGGCGTCATCGCCAGTTCCAGACCGGCGGGAATGAGAATATTCAATCGGGCATTGACCGCTCCCTCACTCTGATTTACCACCAGCAAATTAGCTGTGAAAACCCCATCCAACGGGACAATTCCCTCACTCCCCGGTTGATTCATCCCGTAGGGCGCCTGCAGCGTCAACGTCGTTTTTTCCCTGGCAGCCGCGGGGCTGAACGCCTCCAACATAATCTTGCTGTCATCCCCGTCCTTCAATTCCACCAAGTACCGGCGACCTGGATTCCACTTGAAAAACACATCGGTTTTATATCGTTCTCCGGGACCGGCCACCGCCACTATCAACACGTCACCCTGTTCATCCCTGATAGTAACTTGATTAACTTCCCGGGGATCATCAAAGATAATTTCCACACCCGTTCTGTTAAAAACGACCCGGCCCGGCGAATCTTCTTTCTCCTGAAACCAGTACCCACCGCAAAAAGCCAACAGCAACAACGCCACACTGACGATACTTTTTTTCCTCATCCTCCAGCTCCCATTTTCAAGTTCACCGGCCAACAACCTTTCTACCCCTTATCCTATTGCAATATATGCAACCGGTGCTTGCCCACCGGCCGATCATCCATCTGACGTACAGGAATTTCCACGCCGGCGATCAACCCGTTCCGATCGGATATCCCTACCGCCACCGCCACTCCCGCCAGCGGATAAAACCAAACCAAAGGCTCGCCCCGGCTCCGCTGCAAATCCAGGCAATAAATTCCAGCCCGGTCTTTTTGCCGCGTGACATAATTATGGTAAACCGGCAGCACAGCATACTTTCCGTCACGGGAAAATCGCAGTTTGCTGATACCTCCTTCCGATTGCCAACGCCATAAACATTCTCCGTCATTCCCGTAAGCAAACATTGTGGTGGCGTCAGGATGAAGAAAGGGCGGCGCTCCAGTGGTGGCGGTTTTATCGGCCACAAAGGTGGCTCCGGTCATAAAAAATACCTGCCCGTTGTTATCCGTGTGGGCGGTATTCCCATACGCATACACCGGCACTCCGCCCACTTCCTGAATTTTGCTCACCTGTCGCTGCCAGAGTAATGGCATTTCCTGATGGGGTTCGCCGCCGGTCGTAATGGATCCGGCGTCAAACAGCATCCCCCGGTTGTCGGCGGTAATGACCGCCAGATACTGTCCATTCGATGAAAGATCAATGCCGTCAAAAATCCCTACATAACTGAACTGACCTCCTTTGGGTGCCAACAGATGAAAGCCAATCTGCCCGCCGGTGATGCCATTGAGAATACGGACGCCTCCATCCGGATATTCTTGCCCCCGGCTCCAGGAATGGTTGGCGAAAGCCAGTTTCGTCCCGTCCGCGCTGACAGTGATCTTAGACACACCGGTATCCATAACGCCTTGTTCAGGATAACGCCAGTTGCCGTCGCCGTTAGTTCCGTCCATTGACCGGATCACGCAGGCCGTAACGTATTTAACCTTTGCCCGTTCTCCATTTTTAATTGCCACCCGCTGTACATACTCAGCACTGACAATGACCTTCTCTCCGCTCACTACCAGTCCGGTTACCTTGGGCCTGCTGTTCCATTTAACGCTGTCCTGACCGCCGATATCGGCGGCCATAGCGTATTGCCAGATAATTTTTCCCGTTGCCGTATCCAGTGCGTACACATTCGCCTCGGCGCTGGCTTCTCCCACATAGACCCGCAAAGAATCCGGTGCAAAAGCTATCGTCATGCCGACACCGCCGGGAATTCGATACTCCCACATCTTTTTCCCGTCAGCACCGTACATATAGATATTATGATCAAAGGAAGCCACTCCAATATAACGGCCATCCGGTGATATCGCCACATCCTCATATACCACCGGAGACCACTCCTTCACCGACGGAGTTTGCTCCAAGCCCCCCAGTTCATGAGTCGACCACAACAGCGGTGTTGGGGTTTGCGGCGCACGCCCCTGCCAGCTTTGCCCCGCTAGCCTGGCCTGGAGCAACGTACCCGGTTGCCAGGAAGATTCCAGAATAATTTTGTCATTAACCCGACGCCACTTTATCGCTTCTTGCTGACCGTCCAAACCAATCGTAAAAACTTCCGGAGACTCCGGCAAACCATAATCATTCCAATTTAAAGCTACGCCTTCTTTGATAAAGGTTACCTGCTGGCGCAACGGTATTTTTGTGCCGCACCCGGTGATGAGAAGCGCTGCTATGATCCCCAGCACAATAAAAAAGCATTCCCAGCTTCGACTGTTACGTTTTGCCACAAGCGTATTGTCCTTTCCCTTTTCTAAAACGGCATCCCAAAAAAGCCATGAAACGGGCTATATCCGCAAAAATGCGGAGTGGCTCGCCTTCATGGCTTTCTTTTTGATCTTCGATTGTCCTTATCCCCTGGTTGCAGCGCAAAGCAAATCTTTTCTAGACTTTTTCTCCATTGCCGCCATCCGTTGTTTTATCATCACCCGTTGATAGTCCTTCCACACTTTGTCCTTCTGCATCATCCTTAATTTTTTCTAAAATAATGCGGTGATCGATTAAGCGCAATTCCCGGATCCGGGCCGGTATCGTTTTGCGCTGTCCGAAGATATTCTCCAGATAGACTTCACCAATTCCTGGAACCACTTTGTCGACGCACTCCAGTAACAGTTCTTCTTTCTCATTTTGATACATATACGCATTGGCTTCACACATACGCTTTTCAACCTCCCTTGTTGTTTTGCTTTTTCGTTTATTTTCTCAGATAATCTGTTATTTTCTTGGAATATATTGCCGGACTTGTTGGACCAAGGCATCCACCAAATGAGGCAGCGGCTCCGTCTTCATTCCAATGATGTCGAGGTTGTTGCGATGCAGGGGCAGCAGTATCTTCTTAGCTTTGCTGTTAACGACCCGTTTGGCCATTTTCGCCGTCAGCTCCCCCCGCATGGAATTGGGTAAAATAATGCTCAACGGCCCCAGAACCATATCCACCTCATCCACATTGCAGATGACTGAATTTTCTCCGGTAGCGCCATCATTGGCCCCGGCCCGCAGCATGGAGGAAGTAGCCAGTGAGTTGGTGCCCAAAGCTAGAATTTCGATGGAATCCCTAAATTCATTTCTCATTTTTTCAATAATAATTTTACCAATGCCGCCGCCTTGGCCGTCTATTACGGCAATTAACACAAAATCCCCTCAATTCTTGGTGCGAAATTATTTTGCTTGCGTACAACAGATCGATTTTTTCGTACTTCTTTTAGCAACACATTTCATTCAGAATACATTCTTTTTGCTAGAAAAAAACCATAAAAATCAGCACATATAAAATAATGCGCCAACCTTCATGGTTTCGTGTCCAACGTATTCACAATGCCAGATGTCCGTTATCCGATCCCAGACGAACATCCCTGTACTCAATAATACCTGACTACTTCTTGCAGCCTTATTATATAATATTCTGTCATGTTTTTCACAAGGTGTCAAGCGAAATTGTTTATCTCTTTAAAATTGTCTCTTCCGGGTAATTTTCCGGCCAGTACCGATTTCCTTTGATGCTGTTTTTATTGCAAGCTCATCGTTCAGGCAAGCTCTATAGGGGAAGTACAACCAACCATAGAAACGGAAGGATGCTAAACGATGAGCTATCACTCTTACCATAGTCGTCGAATGCGAAGCAACGCGAGTATCTTCAGGATAGAAACACATCTATCGAAGTAAGATCCATATTACATTTTAAAATGCTCCTGTATTGTATCGACCAGCAATCTGCTTTCGTTGAACTCTTTCACCAATTCACCCTCCACAACCTGTCCGTTGACTCCAATATTTTTTAAAACCGCATCATATGAACTGACCACGCTTTTAAATTTCATCATTTCTTCGGTGCCCAACAGACTTTCGCTTAATACGGCTACCCCTTCCAATTCCTGTTTCAGAAACTTGATTTCCTCATACGTGTAAAAACTCTTGTTCATCATCCACTACTCCTTTTACCTGTTTTATAAAATATTCGGTAACCGGGTAAGCTCACCTGCAAAATTCAGGGAAGAATTCCCCTTATTACCTTTTAATTTTTTCTGAGCCACAGGCTGAACGGAGACGGTACCACCACCATCCTGATCATCACGGCCGCTTTTGTCCCCTTGTTTAAACAAATGGGATTAAAACTGTCCAATTTGGCGATGCTGATTATTCTGCCCTGCGGTTTGGGCAACTGTCTGCCCTGGGGCGGACCGCTGGCACGTGCGGCGGCTGTGCTCAATCTGGAAGTAAACGATTTGTTTGTGGCGATGCTGCCGGTGCTCGGCGCTTCCTTTATCTACGTGTTTTTTATGGCCTACATTATGGGGAAAAACGAGCGGAAACGGCTTGGCCTCGTTTATGGGACAGGCGCTGCGCTATGCAAACCCCACCGTCGCCTGGCTGTTTTTGTTAATGGACCGAACCGAAATGAGTTTTGGCGAATATCAGAAAGAATTCTTTAAATGGTCATTGCCGATGTTTTTCATTTTTATCATTACCGCGATTCTTACCGGACAGCTCCCTCTATAGATTCACCGGGATATTTCTCTCCCATCCGGTTCCACCGGCACCCTGCTAAAACAGCGCACAAAGATTCGTGCATATATCCAGGGTCTCTTATCCGCAAAAAAAGACCAGCTCCGCCTGGTCTTTTTGCTTTTCTCCGCTGTCTTTAGCTCCTTATCATAGTGACATGTTACTCAAATATTAATTATAGATGCTATTTCACCCATTCACGCATGTTCCTGCAGAAACTGGATCGCCGCTTGATCCGGTAATGGTTTACTGAAAAAATAGCCCTGAATGAGATCGCACCGGCTTTTGGTCAAACAATTCAGCTGTTCCCTTGTCTCCACACCTTCCGCAACCACATTCATTTTCATACTGTGGGCCATATTCACGATATTTTTCATCATCACCGGCGGCTTGTTATCCGTTATAATCATGTCAATAAAGGATTTATCAATTTTCAGAGTTTGAACCGGCAGCCGATGCAGGTAAGTCAGCGAGGAGTAGCCTGTACCGAAATCGTCCAATGCCAGCCTTACCCCTAGCGCATTGATATCGTGCAGAATACGTAAAGTTCCATCGATCGAAGGAATGAGAGCGCTCTCCGTTATTTCCATTTCCAGTTGGTCCGGGCTGATCCGGAAGCATTCCAATGTCTCACCAACCATATTGCCGAACCTCTCACTCGCCAGTTGATATGGCGATACATTGACTGCAACACGGACGTTTTCCAAACCATTTCTATTCAATTTTTCAGCAAACTGACAGGCTTCCCGGATCACCCATTGCCCAATGGAGTGAATCAGTCCGCTCTTTTCCGCCAAAGGAATAAAACGCATTGGCGCTATCATACCGTGCTGAGGACTGGACCAGCGAAGCAATGCTTCAAAACCAACGACGGCATGATTTTTCGTCGATACCTGCGGCTGATACATTATCGACAATTCGCCCTGTTCCAGCGCGAATCGCAAACTGCTCGTCAAGACGATCTGTTCGTAGGTTTCCATTTGCATCGAAGGATCATAAAACCGCCAGCAATTTTTACCTGCCCTTTTGGCCACATACATCGCATTATCGGCATTCTTGAAGATTTCTTCGGAGGTATCTCCATCATCAGGAAAGATGGCAATTCCAACGCTGGCCGAGGTATGCAGCCGCATCGCCAAAATATCATAATCATACTGAAGCGCTCTAATGATCCGATCGGCAGCGTCCGCCAATTCCCGGCGACTTCGCATTTTTGACAGGACAATAAACTCATCGCCGCCTACCCGCGCAACCAACGCACCGCTTTCCACTTCAGACACAATCAGGGCCGCTGCCGAAATAATCAGCGCATCACCGCGCTTATGGCCGAAGGTATCATTCACCATCTTAAGATCGTCTAAATCAACAAATAAGATGCTTCCCGCCGCCTCGCCCTGACGGGCTTTTCTCATTTCTGCTTCCAGGCGTTCGTTAAAGCAAGCCCGGTTGGGCAAACCGGTCAGCGCATCCGTCATGGCCTTGCGGCGATACTCGTCGGTATGCCGGCGCAAGGTTTCTTGTGCCGCTTGGCGTTCCTCAATTTCCTCCTCCAGGCTTGCACTGATTTCTTGTAGTTCGTTAATACTATCGTGAAGGGCGTTCTCAGTTTTTCTGTGCGTAGTAATGTCGGTGACGAAAGCCGCACGGATAATTTTCCCATTAATCCAGCTGATATTTTTTCTCTCGGCAAAGAAGTAACGGTCCCGAAGACTGTCGTAACGTTCCCAATGATCCTCAGCGCTGGCGACATTGGAAGCGCAGCATCGAGGGCAGTTTTCACATGGTTTTGATAAATTAAACAGTTCATAGCACTTTCGGCCAACCATGCCGGGTCCAACTATTTTATCCTGGCAATAAATCAATGCATAATCATCCAAATTCACAACGTAAGCAAGATTACCGACACCACCCACGATACTTTCCAACATGGCCCTTTGCGTTTCAATCAGTTGCAAATGGCTCTCGATCTTGCTTTTGCTAAGCACCTCACCCACTAAGGGCGATATGGATTCAATGAACGCTACGATCGCTGGTCTAATCTGCCCTGGCTTCGGGTCTGCCAAGTGAAAGAGACCGATGATGGCGTTATTGTATACTATAGGAATGACGGCAATACTTTGATAGCCCCATCTTACGCACGCTCCGCGATAGGCCGACCGTTCATCCACCGATAGCGTTTCCGCAAAGGCTATGGCATCGTTGAGGCACAACGAGCCGGCTTCGTTAATTATCGTTTTATCGCAGGGCAAAAGATTCCCGCTTACGATCCGGGTACAACTGCAATCCTCATGAGAAACCTGGATCATATTCTCTTCTTCCCAAAAAGCGTGACTGAAGCCTACGTAGGACTGATAGGGAATATGCCCCGTTTCATCCAGCACCCTAATGCCTATATACATACAGCCGCTTTCCTGCTGGATCAGAGTGACCACCTTGTCAATGAATTTTTGGGTTGAGCCACTGCTGCTGAACTCACGTATCAACCCAAGAGTGGCTTGATTGAACTCTAAGCGCTCATCACATGCATCTTTATCAAAAGCCGCATTGTCACCATCGCCATACACGTAAAACACCGCCTTTTTAATAAGTAGTGCGGGCGGAACATTTTGAAAATTATCGCAATATTTTTTTTCATCAAACCACTTTAAACATAGCGCACCTCCACTTACGCTGTCCAGAATTATCTGTCTATTGCAAAGTTCTATTTCTTTTTCATAAAATCCTTTTAAATATTTTTATTAGCTATCGTAAAATGGCCCACGTCAAAACATTTTGGATTGCTTACGGGGGAATAATCCTCCTTTTAAAAAATCAGTTCTCCTGGTTTATAGCCGTCAGGCAATTCTTCCTCACTTAAAAATTTGAAATTCTCATCACGCAGTATTGGCAAAAATACTTCATATGGAATCCGGGAAAACTCACTCGCATAATTACTGGCTCCGAACCACTTACCCTCTTTACTGCTCAAATTTAAATCTCTGGAAAATTTTGTATAATTCGAGCAATCATGTACTACTAAATCCCACTGATCTTCATCGGCGATTTTCATAAATTTCAGCGTTAATTCCCTGCTCCAAATCGGAGATATATAACCATGTC